>JBEKVL010000109.1:0-11550 GCA_049514055.1 Tepidisphaeraceae bacterium
CGAGCTCGAGCACGAGGCGCAGGGTGGTGTGCGTGGCCGGGTGCTGCGGGCCGAAATTCAGCGTCCACTGGTCGGCCGTGCCACCCCCCTGCTCGCCGGGAAGCGGTTCGAGGACGGGGTTGAGGGTATAAGCCATGGTCATCCTCTTTCGATCGCACAGCCAGACCTCGCCGGTATGCAAGTCACGCCGGCCTGCCCGGTTGCAAGCGCGTGATTATAGCGGTCTCCCGCCGTCCTGCCAGCAGGACCAAGCCGGGGATTGAACACGAAGGCATGAGGATGCGAAGCGGGTTCCGGCGTCTGCAAGCAGGACGGCATCAAAAGACTACTATTTAGCAAATAAAGAACATTGGTTTCTATGTCGATGAATCGTCCCCGGCGCGATTTGTTCGCACCCATCATGGGTCGCTTCGTGTCCTCGGGCCTTCGTGTTTGATCTTCTCCGCGAATTACTGGCTCGCCCCGTTGCATCCGCTTCCCCAAATGGTATCTTGTGTATTCGGAATTGTTCCACGTGGAACAATTCCACCGATACAACCCGCCTCTCATGGGAAAGGAGTCCCGATGTCCACCAAGACAACCGCCCGCAACAAACCCCGACTCGGCCGGGGGCTTTCAAGCCTGATCTCCATCGCGGAAGTGCCGATTCAGATCGAACTGTCCTCCCCACCCGAGCAACAGGGTCTGGCCACGACCATGCCTGACATCCCCCCCGCTCCCCCCGCTCCCAAAACCAGCGGCTCCGACATCGCCCATCTTCCCGTAGCGGAGATTCGCCCCAATCCCCATCAGCCCCGGCACAACTTTGACGAAAAAGGCCTTGCCGACCTCGCCGCCTCCATCAAATCGACCGGCCTCATCCAGCCAATCATCGTTCGCCAAATCGGCTCTGAATATGAGCTCATCGCGGGCGAACGCCGTCTCCGCGCGGCCAAACAAGCCGGCCTCACCAGCATCCCCTGCCTCATCCGCAATGTCGACGCCGTCACCCAGGCGCAGATGGCCCTAATCGAGAACATCCAGCGAGAAGACCTCAACGCCATCGACCGCGCCCTGGGTTACCGGACACTCATCGACCAACTCGGCCTCACCCAGGCCGAACTCGCCACGCGCCTCGGCGAGGAACGCTCGTCCGTTGCCAACTACCTTCGTCTCCTCGAACTCGCCGAACCCGTCAAAGCCATGGTCAAGGACGGCCACCTCAGCCTCGGCCACGCCAAACTCATCGCCGGTGTGGCAGATATATTAGAGCAGGAACGCCTCGCCAATCTCGTAATACTTCGCTGCCTGACGGTACGCGCCCTGGAAAAGGCCATCGCGGATGGCCCCGAACCCGCCCCCCATCAGCCCGAACCGACTGGCGCGCAGGCACACCTCAAGGATCTCGAGAAGACCATCACCCGCCAACTCGGCCTCCGTGTCAGCCTTCGCGCGTCCGCCAGGAAAGGCAAAGGCAAACTCATCATCCATTACGCGTCCCTCGACCAGTTCGACGAGCTTCTTTCCCGCCTCGGCTGCACGGCCGAGGTCTAGTCGATTGTGGCGCGGGCTTCCAGCCTGCCTCGGTACTGGCGCACCTCGAAGCCCGCACCGCGAAGATATCGGCGCGCGTTACGCCGACCGCATACGACAATGTTCCATGTGGAACATTCAACTCGCTGAACATTACGCTCCAACTCAGTTTGAATTCGCCCCGGCCAAACCGCATCGCTCTTGGCCTGCAATCCGGTACAATGCCTACCCAACAGGAGCCGTCATGAGCCACGCTTTCTCTCGCCGCGCCTTCCTCGCCACTACCGCCGCCACCGCAGCAGGGAGGTTCAACCCCGCCTTCGCCGCCACCCCCGATCAACAATTCGTCCGCGTCAGCCCCCGCGACCCCCGCTATCTTGAACTCACCGACGGCACCCCCTTCATCCCCAACGGCCCCAACCTCGTCGCCGCCTAGTCCCCCACCGCCACACAGGCCATCACCCAAATGGAAACCTGGCTCGACAAACTCGCCGCCAATCACGGCAACTTCATCCGCATCTGGCTCTCCGCACCCGCCTGGGACGTCGAATCCGTCAAGTCCGGCCAATACGATCCCGACCGCGCCAAGACCATCTCAACCATCCTCGCCGCCGCCCGCAAACACGGCATCCGCGCCAAACTCACCCTCGAACACTTTCGCTCCGTCGTCCCAAACGTCCCCACGTCCAAATCATGGTCCAATAAAGCGCTGCACCACACCTCCGTCGGCGGCCCCGCCAAGGACATGGCCGACTTCGTCAACAATCCCGCCTGCCGCAAGCAGTTCATCGCCAAACTCGAGTGGCTCCACACCCAGTTCGGCGACGACCCCGCCATTTTCGGCCTCGAACTCTGGAACGAGATGAACGCGGTAGGGGGTGGCGACTACATGGACTGGACCCGCGCCATGCTCCCCGAACTCCACCGCATCTTCCCGAAAAACCTCTGCATGCAGAGCCTCGGCAGCTTCGACACCGACCGCGTCCGCAAGACCTACCGCGAACACGCCCTCATCCCCGGCAACGACCTCGCCCAGGTCCATCGCTACCTCGACCTCGGCGCCGCCCTCGACGTCTGCCACGGCCCCGTCGATGTTCTGGCCGCCGAAGCCGTCCGCGAAATGCTCGCCGCCAATCCCGGCCGCCCCGTCATGCTCGCCGAAAGCGGCGCCGTCGAACCCAAACACTCCGGCCCGTTCAAGCTCTACGCCGCCGACAAATCCGGCATGATTCTCCACGACGTCCTCTTCGCCCCCTTCTTCGCCGGCGCCGCCGCCTGCGGCCAATGCTGGCACTGGGACCACTACATCGACAAGAACAACCTCTGGTGGCACTTCTCCCGCTTCGCCACCGCCACCGAAGGCATCGACCCCCCATCCCAGAAGTTCCAACCCGGCATGACCGACCACCAGCGTCTTCGTCTATACACACTACACGGCACAACGCAGACACTCGTATGGTGCCGCGACACCCAGAACACCTGGCAGACCGAACTCGCCGACCAAAAGCCCCCCGAGGAACTCAAGGAAATCGAAATCGACCTCTCCCCCCACCTCGGCCGCACGTTCACTGGAGCAGCCCAAGCCTACGACCCCTGGACCGACAAGAAGACGACCCTCCGCGCGGCAGGGGGGAAGTGCATCCTTCCCGCGTTCTCCCGTTCCCTCGTTCTCCGCATCCCGCATGCCTGACCAGTATGCCACCATTCCGTATGCGCCAGCCCCGTAGGGGCGACACATGTTAGCCCATGGCGCAAGCCATGGGTGGCAATAGTCGTAGTCATTCACGCCACATAGAAACAACACGAATTCCGCGCCGTATCCTGTCCCGCTGCGCCCCACCATTTGCCGCGCATGTGCAGAAAGTTACAATCGTACCCAAATGACTTGGAGTTGTCGGCGTATGCGTCTGATTGTCGCTGGCATTCGAGCGAACGGTGGTTGTCATGATTACGCCAGATGCCTTTGTCGCGGCATGGAGGAAGGATCGTCCGTTGATTCGGTTCCCGAAGAGAACATTGGACGCCTTGCCGATAAGACAGGAAGACAAAGATTTTCTCGCGAAGGCAGGCCTTCCGGAGTCTGCTGCTCCATTTCTGAGTTTCAAGGTGCCATATTCTCGACCGTTGGCAACGATTGCAGAAATGTACAGTCAGCCCCAACAGTTTCGTCGTTACCGCGCCATCGGCTTTGACGGCGCAGGAAACCCGATTGCCATAGATGAGACAAACCACGGGCAAGTCGTTTGCCTTGACCATGAGAATGGCTTCGCGAGCGAGTTGGTGAACACCTCGGTCAGGCAGCTAGCCCAATCGCTCCTCGCGTACGAGAGAATGATTCGAAACGCAATTGCGCTCATTGGGGAGAACGCGTTCCTGGATGGGAAGATCCCGGCGTCGATTCGGGACGAACTGAAACGGGAATTGAAAGGAATTGACCCTGCCGCAGTCAAATCAAATTGCTTCTGGCACGGCGAACTTCAGAACTTGGACGCGGATGCGAACGTAGGCTAAATACGTCATACAATGACTCGATCATAGATCCCAGTACCAAGCCGGGTGGCTTCGCGGCCACCCGGCACGCCGGAGACCAACGATGAAGAAGGAAACGATCATCCAACTGCACGGGAACTTCGAGCAGATGGTTCACATCGAGCAGGATACGGGAGTGGAGTTCTGGCTGGCGCGCGACCTGCAAGGGTTGCTGGGATATGATACGTGGCGCAATTTTGAATCCTTGATCCATAGGGCTATAACCGCCTGTCAACACTCCGGTTATGAACCGCCCGACCATTTTGTCGGAATCAGCAAAATGGTCGATGTGGGGTCGGGTGCCAAGCGGGAAGTGGCCGACTTCATGCTCACCCGCTACGCCTGCTACCTGATCGCCCAGAACGGTGATCCGTCCAAAGACCAGATTGCCTTTGCCCAGACCTACTTCGCCGTCCAGACGCGCAAGCAGGAGATCATCGAGAAGCGATTGGGCGAGGTCGAACGCCTCGGTGCCCGGCGTAAACTCACGGCCTCCGAGAAAGAACTGTCGGGCATCATCTTCGAGCGGCTGGGCGATGGCCAGAGTTTTGGGCGGATTCGCAGCAAAGGAGATCAGGCGTTGTTCGGAGGCCAGACGACCCAGCAGATGAAGGATCGCCTGGGTGTTCCCGCCAGCCGCCCGCTGGCCGACTTCCTGCCCACGATCACCATCAAGGCCAAGGACTTCGCCAACGAGATCACCAACTTCAACATCAAGCGAGACGATCTGAAGACCGAGCCGGCCATCACCGGGGAGCATGTGAAGAACAACCGGGACGTGCGCAGACTTCTGACCGATCGCGGGATCGTCCCGGAGAGCCTGCCGCCAGCCGACGATCTGAAAAAGATTGAGCGCAAACTGGAATCCGAGCAGAAGAAACTGCCGAAACACATCGAAGGTCTGGGTGGCGATGAGGCTAATGCGGAGGATTGACATCCGCAGTCTGCGAAGGCAATTCAATGTGGACGACGGACTACGAGCGTAACTCACCGCCCCATCTCCACCGTCACCCGCGCCGTCATCCCCGGCAGCAGTCGATGATCCACCTTGGACAACTGCACCTTCGCCACTATCGTTGCCGTCTCACGGTCCACCTCGGGCGCGATGAAGCAGAGTTCGCCCTCAAACGCCTCCTCCGGGTAAGCCGCCACCTTCACCATCGCCTTCTGCCCCTTCCGCACGCGTGCCACGAGCGACTCGGGAATGCGGCACTCGACTTTGAGCGCCTCGGCCGTCACCAGCCGGGCAAGCAGTGCCCCGCGGCCGACAACCTCCCCCGGCCGGGCATCGCACGCCGCCAGGTTTCCCGAAACTGGCGCCACAATCCGCGTGTCGGCCAGATCCTGCCGCATCAAGACGAGCTTGGCTTGGGCCACCGCCAGCGCGGCCTGCGCGTGCTCGAACACCGCCTCCGATATCGTCTTCGCATCCCGCATCGTCTCCAGACGACGCAGTTCACTCGCGGCCGACTTCACCTCGACCTCGGCCACCTGCAACGCCGCCTGCGCCCGGCGATCATCCAGCCGCACCAGCAGATCACCCGCCTTCACCTCGTCGCCTTCCCTGGCATGCACCTCGGCCACAACCCCCTCGGCCGGAGCCATGATCCGGATGGTGTTCGCCACCAGCGAGCCCAGCACCGTCTGCGTACCCTCGCCTTCCCTGTTAACCGCCTTGGGAAACTGCGAATCCCCGGCCACCGCCGCGCCTCCGCCGGATGCCCTCACTTGCAACAAGAGTACCATCAACGCCAGGAGAACGAGTCTGTGTCTCGACATAACCGCCTCACTTGAAAAGGAACCACGGCTATCCACATCTGACGCCCAAGAGGAATAGAGGTTGTCCTACCTCCCCGTATCCTTATCCAGACAACACTTCTTGTATTTCTTTCCGCTGCCGCACGGACACGGGTCGTTGCGGCCGGCGCGTTTGGCCGCAACCGGCTGCGCGGGTGGGATTGCCGGCCGCCGTGCGGAACCCGCTTCAGCTGCCCGGCGTGGCTTTCCGTAGCCTTCCGCAGGCAACGGCGCCAGCGCCAGCTTTGCGGAATTGATCCTGGCCGGCGGCTCCGGCCGGAAACATGCCCATTGCCGCAGTTCCTCGATCGTGTCACCGACAATCCGCAGGTTGCCCAGACGCCGCTGCAGACCTGCCTCGCCCTCCGCGATGCAGTGATCAATGGACTTCATATCCATCATGAACGTCTCGACCAGCCCCTCCTCAAAGGCCTGCTTGATTTCCTCATACGCTTCCTTCGGCCACAGGTCATACAACGTGTGGACCAACCCGGTCACAATCTCGCTTCCATCCGCCTTCTGCATTTCGCGGCGTAAGTGCTGGCGCAGATGCTCGATAGCGTCTTCCCGCCGCAGCCGGCCATCCCGCACCAGGTGCGAATAAACCTGCGCTGCCTCCCAGCGCACATACTCATCCAACCCTGAATTCTGGATGAGCCCGTCGATCAGGGAAAGCGGATCATCCGACAGTGTCGCGAGAATCCCGGCCAGATTCTCGGTTACCGCGCCCCCGAACAGATCGTGCGGCCCCTCGCCGGGCAGAGATATCGCCTCCACGACGGCTGGCAACGCTTCCCTGGCTTGGAACTCAGCCAGCAGAAAGAGTGCGAAGAAATGCCCATTGGTCTCCACCTTCTTGCCCTGGCGAATCATCGCCGTGGCGTCCTCGATTGCCTTGATCAGCCTTGGCACCATCACATCCCGATGCGCGCGGGCCTGGCGGATGGCGGCTTCCGGCAGGCGGCCAACGCCCTGCTCCAATTCCGCAATGACGCGGTCTGGGTCAAACGCCGCCTGTCCCTGTGCGTCGGCCGCATCCGTCTGCTGTGAACCCGTGTCGGACATGCCGCATACTCCTCTGTTGGTTGAATCGCGGATTGTGACGGCAATCTTGGCGTGACACAAGTGCCTTCCGTCGCGCGCAAAGAACAGTACGCCCATATTTCCGGGAACGTCCGCCTGACCACAAACCGTCATCCTGAGCGTACTCGCGAAGGATCTGGCTGTGGCGTCCAAGGCCAGATCCTTCGCGATTACGCTCAGCATGACAACTGCTGCGTTGCAAACAGGTTACGACTTGCCCGAATTTCTGGGCACACCCCCAAGAACGCGGTTTCGGCGAAACCGCCTCACCTTTACAAGGAATCCTGCCCAGAGGTACTTCTTCACTGGCGACCGCTCCGCCAAACAAACGCAAACGACGTCGATACCGATATCCATGATCCCATCTCTCACTTCGCGCTCCTGTGCCTTCATGCCTCACTGCCTCCTGCTGATCGTCTTTGGCGCCTCCATCGCCCTCGCCGATCCCCCGGCCCGCAAGACCGCCCTCTCCATCGGTGCCCAGGCCTTCCACATCAACGGCCGGCCCACATTCCCCGGCCGCTCCTTCAACGGCATGAAGATCGAAGGCCTGCTCCCCAACGCCCGGCTCGTGCAGGGGATCTTCGACGACCAGAACCCCGAAACCCGCGAACTCTGGAAATATGCCGACGGCCCCTGGGATCCCGAGCGCAACACCCGCGAGTTCCTCGCCGCCATGCCCGTTTGGCGCGCCTACGGCCTGCTCGCGTTCACGATCAATCTCCAGGGCGGCTCGCCCCAGGGCTACTCGGCCAAACAACCCTGGATCAACTCGGCCATCGCCCCGGACGGCTTACTCCGTCCCGAATACATGAATCGCCTCGAACGCATCCTCGACAAGGCCGACGAACTCGGCATGGCCGTCATCCTCGGCTACTTCTACTTCGGCCAGGAACATCGCCTTACCGACGACGACGCCCGCATGAAGGCCGTCGAGAACGCCACCGACTGGATCCTCGCGCGCGGCTACACCAACGTGATGGTCGAGATCGCCAACGAGAACAACGTCGCCGGCTACCGCTGGGATAAACTCAAGCCGGCCGCCGCCCACGAACTCATCCGCCTCGTCCAGGACCGTTCCAAAGGCAAAGTGAAGAACCCGGCCGGGCGGCTGCTGGTTTCCACCAGTCTCGGCGGTGGCGCCATCCCCGGGGCGAACATCGTCGAAGCCGCCGACTTCATCCTCCTCCACGGCAACGGGGTCGGCAAACCCGAACGCATCCGCGAGATGGTCGACACCGTCCGCAAGATCGCCACCTACCGCAACCAGCCGATACTATTCAACGAAGATGACCATTTCGACTTCGATAAGCCAGACAACAATTTCCTCGCCGCCACCAGCCGCTACGCAAGCTGGGGTTGTTTCGACTACCGCATGAAAAACGAAGGTTTCGACGAAGGATTCCAGAGCGTGCCCACAAACTGGCAGATCAGTTCCCAGCGTAAGAAGGGATTCTTCGGATTGCTGAAAGCCATGACGGGGGCCGATCAGTAGAGCCGGTGTCCTCGCTGGCTTCTTCGAACGGCATTGTTTCGCCCTTCCAAGGCTGAAGACATCACCTACAAAACAACAAGACAGATAGACACCGCCAGCCACGCACACAGAAACACCACCGCCACCGCATATCCCCCGGCCTGGCCGCAGTGATACTCGATGCTGTTCGTCCCCAGCGGCGGCCACTGAAACTCCGCCTGCTTGCTCAACGGTTCCAGCATTTCGCGATGCCGCGACAACTTGCTCATCATGCTCGCCGCCGCCCACACCGACACCAGGATTACCAGCGACAACACGAACCCCAGCACGATGAAGATGATCCGCAGGGCGATCGCGAACTTCGCGAAGACCGGATTGACGGCCGGCACGGTAAGCGTCGCTGCAAACGCGGTGAACATGAACGACTGGGCGATCACCAGCCAACTGTTCCGATAGTTCACCAGGTCCAGTTCCAGCTTGGACAGGCCGTCCAGGCGGTTGAGCTGTCCCAGCAACACCTGCTTCTCACTGTCCGTCATGGTCATGCTCCTTCTTGGCAGTATGATATCCCGCGTAACACAGAGGTGCCCATGAACCGATCCATAACCATTCTCGCGGCCATCGGTCTGGCCGGGGCGTTGATGGCGGCCGAGCCGGGTAAGAAGACCGGCGACGACGATCTGGATTTCCTGCTCGGCAAGGCCAAGCCATCGACTGCGACCAGCAAACCGGTCATTCCCAAGGACCGCCCGCAGACCATGCCGGCCGCGGAAAACCCCGAGGCCCGCCAGGGCGTGGTCATCCTCAGCAACGGCGAGAAGATCCGCGCCAGCCTCTCCACCACGCGCGAGAAGCCCATCCGTCTCTGGGATGAGAAGGATGAGAAGTACAAGGACATCCCCTTCGACCTGATCAAGTCGGCCGAGGCGAAGATCCTCTGGGAGCGCGACGAGAAGGAATGGCACTTCATCGCCAGCGGCAGCGATCTCAAGGAGTTCACCGGCAAGACCTATCCCGCCCGCGAGCTGCAGTACGAGGTGACGCTGATCAATGGCCAGAAACTCACCGGCGGAATCGTCTCCCCCATCTACGCCACCGGCTCCGGCCAGACGCTGACCTTCGTCCTGAACAAGCGGCAGAAGGGTGACGTCGGCCAGACGCTCAAGCAGTTGGTGTATGTAAAAAAACTGGAGCTCGACGAGTAGGGCCAGCGTTTTCGCTGGCCCTACTGAAGGCTTCCGCGTCCGCTGAAGCGGATCCTACACATTGTTATGGCCCATCGTCGCACACGACTCTGAACCCCACATTGAACACCTTCTGCCATGGCTCGTAGCCCCAGCGTGCGGCACTGCGAGCCCGCACCGGCAGATCGAACCACGAGCCGCCGCGGACGACGCGCTGGGTGGCGTTGTACGTCGACGCCGTCCACTCGGCCGCGTTGCCGTGCATGTCGTACAGGCCCCAGAGGTTCGGCTTGTAACTGCCGACGTCGGCGGTGACCAGATGACCGTCGTCGAAGCGGTCGTCGCGGGCGGCGATGTCGGGCGCTTTCGGCCGCCAGCCCTGATACGCCAGCTCGCGAATGCTCTTGTCGGCCAGATTGGCAAACGGCGAGAAATCCGTGTTCATGTCGCCGAACCAGAACGGGGTGTCGGTCCCGGCGCGGCAGGCCCATTCCCACTGCTGCTCCGTCGGCAGCGTATACCGCTTGCCCGTCTTCGCTGATAGCCACTTGCAGAACTCCATCGCCTCATACCATGATACGCGCACCACCGGCTGTTTCGGCCCGTTCAGTGGCCAGCCCAGATACTCCTCGCTGAATATCCAGGATGTCCGATGCTCAAAGCGGCTGTCATGCTCCGGATCGAACTGCGCGTACTGTTCGTTGGTCACCTCGAACTGGCCCATCCAGAATGCCCGCTCGATCTTCGCCGCCCGCGGCCGTTCGTCGGCCGAGCCTCTGCCATCGCCCATGGCGAACTCCCCGGCCGGGATATGGGCCAACTCCAACTTCACGCCGTTGCCCAGGTCAAGCGATTGTCGCGGCCGGTCGAGCGCGTTCTGTCGTCGCAGCGCCTCGGCCGAGTCGAACGGCCAGCCGGCGACCTTTACTCCCTCTCCCTTTGGGAGATGGTTGGGGTGAGGGCCTGAATTTGTAACGTCGTTATTTGGTCGGACCAGACCCGCACCCCGGCCCTCTCCCGGAGGGAGAGGGAGTAGGGGGGTTGCGTCGGGAATCTCCTCCGGATCCTGCACCAGCCCGCCATACAACTTCTGTAGTTCCTTCCGCCGTTCGCACTGCTTGTCGCCGATCTTTATCAGTTCCTTCCATGTCCCGTGGCACGGAGCGTTCAAGTCGATCCATGTCGCCAGCCGCTCGACGGCTTCGGCGTCCAGTTTCACGCCATGGTGTCCCTTTTTCAACATCCGCAGCAGTTCGGATGTGTCCGCGTGGAATTCCATCGGCGGCAGGCCGTGAAGGTCGCTCTCCAGGCCGGCCGCACGCACGTAGCGCCGCAGTTCGATGTAGCTCGGCTCGAAGATGCCGCCGTATTTGCCTAGAAACTGCTCCTTCGGCACGCCGCGGATGATCTCGCCCTTGGGCTCGCCCTTATAGCAGCAGAAGAACCCCTGCTCGCCGCGCAGGTCCACGGGCCTGGCGCCGTCGGGCTGCGCGGCGCCGTTGTGGCAACCCACGCAATACTTGTCCACAACCGGCTGCACTTCGCGCTTGAAGCTGAATCCGCGCGGCGGGCCGAACCACGGCTTGATCGTCTGCGGGCCGCGCATCATGGCCGCCGTCTGTTTCACGGGCGGGGCGGCCAGGCGGTTGTCGTGGCAGCCGGCGCAACTCACCGTCTCGCCCGGCATGGCGGTCATCCAGCTTCGCATGAGCTGCACGGCCTTGCCCTCGGCGTCCAGCGGCTGCACCGTGAACGGCGTCTTGGCGGGCACGCGGAAACAGGCCGAGCCATCGGCCTCCACATCCACCGTCCCCAACACACGCTTGACCTCCCACGGCCCGTTGGCACCGACGCGATGGTCGATCCCCGCGATGCGCTGATACGCAAAATGATACGCCACCACCCGCAGCTTCTTCACCGTCCCGCGCGGCACGCCGGCCATCGGCGCGCCGAGATACGCATCCTGCAAGT
>JBEKVL010000110.1:0-12597 GCA_049514055.1 Tepidisphaeraceae bacterium
CATCTTCGAATCCACCGGCCTCCAGTTCATGCAGTTCAACTCGCTCTTCCAACTCGTCGCCATGCAGGAAAGCGGCTCGTCCGCTCTCAAGGCCGCCGAGACCCTGCTCTTCATGCCCGACCTGTTCAACTTCCTCTTCACCGGCGTCCGCAAGTGCGAATACAGCATCACCAGCACCAGCCAGATGTACGACCCGCGCCGCAAGAACTGGGCGTTTAACCTGCTCAACCGCCTGCAACTGCCCACGCACATCCTCCCGGAAATCGTCCCCGCGGGCACCGTGCTCGGCCCCATCCGCAAGGAAGTTGCCGACGAATGCGGCGTCAGCGGCATCCCCGTCATCGCCCCGGCCACGCACGACACCGGCAGCGCCGTCGCGGCCGTCCCCGCCGAGGGCGACGACTGGTGCTACATCAGTTCCGGCACCTGGTCGCTCATGGGCCTCGAACTGCCCGCCCCGATCATCAACGACAAGGTGGCCGAATACAACTACACCAACGAAGGCGGCGTCGGCGGCACCATCCGCTTCCTGAAGAACATCATGGGCCTCTGGCCGCTCCAGGAATGCCGCCGCCACTGGACCCGCAACGGCGAGGAACTGACCTACGCCGAAATCGCCAACATGGCGTTTGCCGCCAAGCCGTTCGGCTCGCTGCTCAACCTCGACCACCGGCCGATCCTTTCGCCCGGCGACATGCCCATCAAAATCGAGAACTATTGCATGCAGACCCGCCAGGCACCCCCGGCCGGCAAGGGTGAAATTGCCCGCTGCATTCTCGAAAGCCTCGCCGTCACCTATCGCAAGACCATCGAGGGCCTGGAGGACATCCGCGGCAGGAAGATCGGCACGATCCACATCGTCGGCGGCGGCTCGCAGAACGAGCTGCTGAACCAGATGACCGCCGACGCCTGCGGCCGCCCGGTCATCGCCGGTCCCGTCGAAGCCACCGCCATCGGCAACGTGCTGGTGCAGGCGATGGCCGTCGGCCAGGTGAAATCGCTGGCCGAGATCCGCCAGATCATCCGCGCCAGTTTCCCGGTGCGCCGCTACGAGCCGCGCGAGACGGCCAAATGGGATGCGGCCTATGCGCGCTTCCGGGAGTTGGATGCGTGATTGACATGGTCATCGATCTCCACGTCCACGTCTCCGCCTTCACCCCCGGCCACGGGCTGATGTCCCGTCACCTGCTCGACTCGTGGCCGTTCCGCATGATGCGCTGGTGCTTCAACATCCGCGGCGAGGATGAGCGCACCGAGCGGCAGGTCGAGAGCCAGCTCGCCGAGACGATCCTCGGCACGCCCGAACTCGACGCGGCCGTCGTGCTGGCGTTCGACGCGGTCTACACCGAAACCGGCGAGTTCGACGCCGCCAACACGCATCTTTATGTCACGAACGACTACATCATCGAACTCTGCCGCCGCCATCCCAGGATGCTCTTCGGCTGCTCGGTGAATCCGTATCGGAAAGACGCGGTGAAGGAACTGGAACGCTGCATCGCGGCCGGCGCGGTGCTGATGAAATGGCTGCCGCTGACGCAGGGGTTTGACCCGTCCGACCCGCGCTGTTTCCCGCTCTACGAGGCCATGGCCCACCATGGTCTACCTTTGTTGTCACACACCGGCGGCGAACAGGCCCTGCCCATTCTCAGCCCCGAAACGGCCGACCCGCGATTGCTCATCCCCGCGCTCGAGCGCGGCGTCACGGTCATCGCCGCCCACTGCGCCACGCGGTCATCTCCGCGCGAGCGGACCTTCGTCCGCGAGTTCATCGCCATGACGCACGAACACGAGAAGTTCTACGGCGACACCGCCGGCCTGAATCTTCCCACGCGCTGGCACGGCTGGGATGCGCTGCTGGATGACGACGTCGCCCGCGGCCGGCTCGTCCACGGCAGCGACTGGCCGATCATCTCGATCCCGCCCGTGCAACGACTGGGCACGATGGAGTCGCTGGAACTGATGTGTGAACGCAACTGGATGCGCCGGGATGTGCTCACCAAGCGGCGGCTGGGGCTGGGGGACGAATACTGGCGCAGGGCGGCTGTGCTTTTGCAATTCCCCTCGTTGGCCGAGACTAGCCGAGCCGCTGAGCCGCGGAGCGGCGCTGGTGAATAGCCAGGGGTGGAACCCCTGGTCGGAGAACGCGGCAAAACAATCAAGCCGCGAAGCGGCGACAGTAGTTGTTCGGAAGGAGCCCCGATGCCCCAATCCTATTCGAGCCTCAACACCCACATTATCTTCGGCACCAAAGACCGTGCTGAAATGATCGGCGCCGATCTTCAGCCCCGGCTCCACGAATACATCGGCGGCATCTTTCGCGACGAGGGTTGCCACCTGCTGGCCGCCGGAGGCATGCCAGACCACATCCATCTGCTGGTCTCGCTCAGCCGGGAATTGTCGGTGGCCGAAACAATGCGGATCGTGAAGGCAAGCTCTTCGCGCTGGATCCACGAGACGTTTCCCGCCCGCGCCGGTTTCGCCTGGCAGAGCGGCTACGCCGCATTTGCAGTCAGCCTCTCAAATCTCGCGAGCGTCAAGCGGTACATTGATGGGCAGGCGGAACATCATCGCACGCGAAGCTACAAAGAGGAACTGATCGAGTTCCTGAAACGGCACGAGATCGCCTACGACGAACGGTATTTGTGTGAGTAGGGGAGCTACCGTCGCCCCGTCCGGGGCTTGGAAATCGATGGAGAGGAGAAGGGCTTGTCGCCGTTGCACACAAGGGTTTCACCCCTGGCTATTGACCTTCGCCGCTCCGCGGCGATGAGGATTGAGCCGCGCAGCGGCGCCAGTGAGTAGCCAGGGGTGCAACCCCTGGTCCGAGAAGGCGGCAAAGCAATCAAGCCGCGAAGCGGCGGTGGTGAGCAGCCAGGCGTGAAACCCCTGGTCGTTTCACGTCCCCACGGCCGCGTCCACCGACGCGCAGATCTCGAGGATGTCGTCGATCCGCGTGAACCGCAGGGCCCCCAGCACATTCCTCCCCGGCGCCGCCAGGCGCACCTTGCCGCCGTTCTTGCGAACCGCCCGGTTCAGCGCCAGGATCGTGCCCAGCGCAACCGACGCCATCAGCGTGACTCCGCTGAGGTCGAACACCACCACCCGCGGCTTCTGGTCGGCCAGCGGCGGGAGCTTCAGGTCGAGAATGTCGGCCTCCGGCTGGCCGAATGCCCCGTTGAGTCTTACCACCACGGTGTCGTTGTTTTGCTGAATCTCGACCATGGTCTGTCCTTCCCTTCTTTCGCGCATATCATAGCACCATCGGTCGCGCTCCCAGCGATTTCAGCACAATTTGCCGGGCTTCGTCCACGATCCTCTGCAAGTGCTGCTGGCTGGTGAAACTCTCGGCATAGAGCTTGTAGATGTTCTCCGTGCCGCTCGGCCGGGCGGCGAACCAGCCGTTTGGCGTGGTCACCTTCAGCCCGCCGATGGGTTCGTTGTTGCCGGGGGCGCGCGTGAGCCGGGCCGTGATGTTCTCGCCGGCCAGCACGGTCGCGGTGACGTCTTCCGGCGACAGCTTCTTGAGCGTGTCCTTCTGCGCCGGCGTCGCCGGGGCGTCGATACGCGTGTAATAGGGCGTGCCGAACTTCGCGGTCAGCGCCTGGTAGTGTTCGCCGGGATCCTTGCCGGTAACCGCCGTGATCTCGGCCGCCAGCAGGCCCAGAATCAGCCCATCTTTGTCGGTGGTCCAGACCGAGCCGTCGCGGCGCAGGAAGGATGCCCCGGCCGACTCTTCGCCGCCGAAACAATACGAGCCGTCGAACAACCCCTGCACGAAATACTTGAATCCCACCGGCACCTCGCTGAGCTTCCGCCCCAACGACGCCACCACCCGGTCGATCAGGCTCGAACTGACCAGCGTCTTGCCCACCGCCGCGTCCGCCGGCCACTGCGAGCGATGGGTGAGGAGATACTCGATGGCAACCGCCAGATAGTGGTTGGGGTTCATCAGCCCCGCCGAGCGCGTCACGATGCCGTGGCGGTCGGCGTCCGGGTCGTTGCCGAAGGCAATGTCGAACCGGTCCTTGAGTTTCACGAGCCCGGCCATGGCGAACGGACTCGAACAGTCCATGCGGATCTTGCCGTCGTGGTCCACGGTCATGAAGCCGAACGTCGGATCGATCACGGGATTCACCACCTTGATGTCCAGCCCGAAGATCTCGGCGACCGGCTGCCAGTAGTTGACGGCCGCCCCGCCCAGCGGGTCGATGCCGATCCGCAGCCGCGCAGAGCGGATGGCCGCCATGTCGATGACGTGGGTCAGGTCCTTCACATACGGCCGGATATAGTCGCGCTCGTGCGTCGTCTCAGCCTTGAAGGCGGCTTCGTACGCCATACGCTTGACATCGCGATTCCCGGCCTTGAGCAACTCATTCGCCCGATTCTGCACGGCCGATGTGATGTCCGTATCGGCCGGCCCGCCGTTGGGTGGGTTGTACTTGAAGCCGCCGTCGGCAGGGGGGTTGTGTGACGGCGTGATCAGGATGCCGTCAGCCCAGGCGCTCTTGCGGCCGTGGTTGTAGACGAGAATCTCGCGCGAGATGACGGGCGTGGGCGTGACGCCGTTGCCGGCCTGGATGAACGTCTCCACGCCGTTGGCCGCCAGCACTTCCAGCGCTGTCCGCTCGGCCGCGTCCGAGAGCGCGTGTGTGTCCTTGCCGAGAAAGAGCGGGCCGGTGACGCCCTTTGACTTCCGATGCTCACAGATGGCCTGCGTGATCGCCAGGATGTGCGCTTCGGTGAAACTGCCGTTGCCCGGCGTGCCGCGATGGCCGGAGGTGCCGAAGGAGACAAGCTGATTGACGTCGGCCACGTCGGGCTGGCGCGAGACGTACTCGGCATTGAGTCTGGCGACGTCGATGAGCATATCCGCCGTGGCGGGCTTGCCGGCCATTGGATGGGGCATAGTCGTATCCTCGGTGAAACAATCGTTCCCCGCAACGTAAACCAGAAGCCGCCCATGTCAAGCGTGAGCAGCCTGATATCGAGCCTTCCTGCCTGTCTTGACTCGAAACAACAGGCACGCTACTTGAATGTCGTCCATGTATCTGCTTTTCGGAATCCAGGGACTGCGCGAACTTCCCCCGGCCGCCGTCGTGTCGATCGGCAACTTCGACGGCGTCCACCTCGGGCATCGCAGCATTGTCGATATGGTCGAGCGCCTGGCGGCCGAAGCGCCCGGCCGGGCCATCGCGGCGGTGACCTTCGAGCCGCACCCGGTGACAGTGCTGCGGCCGGATTCCGCGCCGCCCAGGCTGACCCCAGTGAACGTCAAACGGGAACTGCTGGCCGCGCTGGGCATCGAATTCCTCGTCGAGTTGCCGCCGGAGCCGGCCGTGCTCAATCTGTCGGCCGAGGATTTCTGGCGAATCCTGCGGGATGAGGTCCGGCCATCGCACATCGTCGAGGGGGATTCGTTCAACTTCGGCAAAGGGCGCGGCGGGAATGTGCGCCAGTTGCAGAAATGGGCCGCCGGCTCCGGCATCGGCGTCCACATCGGCACGGCGGCCGAGGTGGGGCTGCTGGACATGCAGCGTGTTCCGGTGAGCAGTTCCCTGGTGCGCTGGCTGCTGACGCTGGGCCGGATTCGCGACGCGGCCATTTGCCTGGGGCGGGCGTACGAGCTGCGCGGGCCCGTGATCGTGGGCCACCGGCGCGGCCGGACCATCGGGGTTCCGACGGCGAATCTGGATTGTTCCGCCCAACTCATCCCGGGCGACGGTGTCTATGTGGGACGTTGCCGCGTGGACGGCCGCCTCTGGCCGGCCGCCGTGAGCATCGGGCCGATGCCGACGTTCGGCGAGAGCCGGCGTCAGGTGGAGGCGCATCTGGTGGGTTTTGCCGGCGACCTGTATGGCCGGGAGATCGGCGTGGAATTCGTCGACTGGTGGCGCGAGCAGCGGAAGTTTGACGGAGTTGAGTTGTTAAAGAAGCAACTGGCCCGCGACATCGAGTGGACGGCTGCGCGTTGCAAACTTGATCCCGCGCGTCCGATCGCGAGGATTGCGTAACCTATGACCGACCAGTACCAGCAGATCATCGACACGCTCTCCAGTTGCCGCCGCGTTCTGGTTACGACGCACATCCGCCCCGACGGCGACGCCCTGGGCTGCTCGGCCGCCATGGCGCTGGCCATGCGCGCCAAAGGCATCGACGCCCACGTCATGCTGCTCAGCCACCTGCCGACTAAGTACGCCTTCATCTTCCGCGATAACAACATCGCCTTCACCAACTTCGAGAAGGACGGGCTCGCGGCATTCGACCTGTCAGGATTTGACGCCCTGCTGGTGGTCGACACGGGCACCTGGAGCCAGCTTCCCGGGCTCGAGGAGAAGTTCGCCGCCTGGACCAAACCGATTCTGGTGGTGGACCATCATCTGACCCAGGAAGCGTGGGGCGGCACGCGGCTGGTGGTGGCCGAGGCGGCCGCGGCCGGCGAGATCGTCGCCGACATCATCCGGCGATGGGCGATCCCGCTTGACAAGGCCATCGCCACCTGTCTTTATGCGGCGATTGTCACCGATACCGGCTGGTTCCAGTTTTCCAACACCCGGCCCTTTACCCACCGCCTCTGCGCCACGCTCATGGAGGCGGGTGTTGATACGGACGCGATGTACCAGGCGATCTACCAGAACGAGCGGGCCGAGCGCGTGGCCCTGCAGACGCGGGCGATGCAGTCGATGAAGCTGCTGGCCGGCGGCAAACTGGCCGTCATGAGCATCTCCAAGAAGGACTTCGCGGAAACGGGAGCCAGTGTGGCCGAAACGGAGAACATGGTGAACATCCCGTTGCAGATCGGCGATGTGCAGGTGTCCGTCCTGGCAACCGAGCCGCGTGATTTCGGCCCGGTGCGCGTCAGTCTGCGCAGCAAGGGCCAGGTGGATGTGGCCAAGTTCGCCGAACTCTTCGGCGGCGGCGGCCACGCCCGCGCCTCCGGCCTGAAGGTCGAGGCCCCGCTGGACGAAGTCTGCAAGCGCGTTATAGATGCGATGCTCCCTCGCCTGTAGCCGCGATCGCCGATCGCGGTGTTTGTGGCCGATGGTCGCCGCCTGTAGCCGCGATCGTTGATCGCGGTCTTCCCGGCCGGCGGCCACACCCGTTTCTTGGCACAAAAGACGAACCCCCGGCCGGAGCCGGGGGCCTCGTATTAAGCTTAACAATCTGCGGAATGACCGATCAGGCTTGCTGGCGGCGAAGGCGCTTCAGGCCCTTTGCGCCGAGCAGGCTGCCGAGCAGGACGATCCCACCCCACGCGGCGGCGGGGAGGGGGACTTGCGTGGCAGTCAACTCCATCACGCCCGATACTTCGTAATTGTCAGGCCCGGCGTTCTGATTGTCGTCGCTGTACCCGCCGAAGAACACACGGAGCTTTCCATTGATATCAAGGGCTGCCGCAGAAGTCAGCACATCGAACGTAAACTTGAACGAAGGGTCGTTCATATTCGCCAGACTCAGCGCAGCGCCAGTTCCCGAGCGCCAGACCGGGAAAGAGCCTGGACCAGGGTTGTACACTGGGTCGCTCGAGACAATGCCGCTAGTCCAGCCGGTCGGTGATCCGAGCACTTTCCACGAGGTATCGCCAGGCACAGCCGTGTACGTCTCGTTCCAGTCTCCTGTTCCTCCCTTACCCCAGAGGTTGATCTCATCGAAGGCGAAGCCGGAGCCCGGGTTCGGCGCGTTGAACCCCCCGTTCGTCCCATCGTACACTCCTCCGCCCACGCCATAGGTCGTGGCTTGCACCTCGCTCCCCGAGGGCTGCGTCCAATCGCGATAGCGCTTGGGTGCCGCCTGATCCAAACGTGATTGGGAGGCATTGTTGGCCGACGTCATCCAGATATCCGCGCCCGTGAAGGTCACTTGATACCACTGGTCGGCCCACGCACTGGAGGCCATCGCAACAACCAAACCCACTGCCGCAATTATTACACGTTTCATTCTCAATCTCCTCTGGCCCCGACCGGGACCAATTAATTCTGCCGCCGCAGTTGAAGGCCCGTTGCCTTCAAACCCTCCGCAGGCGGCATCCATGTTGTTCACATACGCTCACGGCCGGAGCATCCGGCCGAATCATTACACATTTGAACCCTCCGGGGGAGTCTGACCTCCGCACGTCGGGATCCGCAGTCAACATATCTGCGTCTTTGCGTCGTCTGGGGAGCGATACGAAACACCCTCACTCCAAATCCAAACGCATGGGGCACATTAAAGCCCACATCATCAGTCGAGCATAACCCTCCCCGCCGGCAATGCAACAGAAAAATGAGATTAAAACATCACCAAACAATTATCGCTGGTCGCCGAGAACCGCGTTTCCGAGCAGGGAGCGGCACTTCATGGTGATGGCGGCGATCACCAGCGAAACTCGCCATCCCTGTTGCCATTCTTACGCCTTTTGCCAGATTACGCAAACTACCCAGATTACGAACCGGGCCGGCGGAACCGCAACGCGGTCTGATCTGGCAGGTCGGAGCCGGGCCTGGTGCAAAGCCCGGACAACCCAGTTCGGGTCGCGCGGAGTGAAGCATCTCTGCTCCCGGACGCGATGGAGGTTGGGATCGCGAGGCTACTACGTCCAAACGCGTACTCGCGAAACACCCAGCTTCGGAGTCCAAGGCCGGATTCTTCACGAGTACGTTCAGAATGACGCTTCCAACATCCTTGACCGCGAGCGGGTGGACCAACGGCCCGTGACCACTCGGAATGATGTGTCGTGTGCCCAACAGATACACATGATGTCCTCGTTACCGCCGGATCGGCTGTTGCGAGAAGAAACCGCCGCCACGCCGCCCGCCGCCGAACCACCACCACCACGAACCGGGCGCGGGTGAAGTCGTTCCGCCTCCGCCACTGCTCGTGCCTCCGCCACTGTTCGTGCCGCCTCCGCTTGTCGTTCCACCACCACTGTTCGTGCCGCCGCCGCTCGTTGTCCCACCGCCGCTCGTTGTCCCGCCGCCGCTCGTCGTTCCGCCGCCGCTCGTCGTTCCGCCGCCGCTGCCGGTCGTGCCGGTTCCCGTGCTCGTGCCGGAGGTCGCGGTAATCATGTCCGGCACCAGCTTGTTGGCGATCGGCGAGCCGAAGCCCGTGACCAGGTCATAGCCCGGCCCGGCCGAGTACAGGCCGTTGTTCCCGGAGGTGATGTCGTGAAAATCGGGCTGGTTGGCCGCGTTGCCAAGAGAGTATACAGTTGTCAATGTCTGCTGGCTGGTGAGCGAACCGAGCCCGCTGACCGCCCGCCCCTGGTCGACCAGCGCGATCAGCGCCGACCATTGCGGCGTTCCCACGCTCGTGCCGCCGAAGACCTGCCACCCCACGTCGCCCGACGAGTCCCGCGTCGAGTCGTATACCGCGAATCCCGTATTCGGATCGGCCGCGTAGGCCACATCCGGCATGTTGGTCCTTTCCAGGCGGCTGGTGCCGCCGCCGGAGCCGCTCCAGGCCTTTTCGGAGAGCCACTTGCCGGTCGAATCCACCTTGAGCGTCGTCCCGCCGACGGCCAGCACGTTCGGCGAATCCGCCGGCCAGCTCGCGCCGGCGCCGGAGTCGCCCGCGGCGGCGACGAAGGTCACGCCGCCCGCGATCCCCGACCCGCCCACATGGCCGGCCGGCGTCGTGAAATAGCTGTCGTACGACAACTGCGAGGCCGTATCGCTGCCGCCCCAGCTCATCGACACGGCCACCACGCCCGGCTGCTTGCGGGCGTAGTCCACGGCCTTCATGAGGTCGGACATCGAATCCGACGCGGCCTCGACCAGCAGAATGTCGGCCTTGGGCGCGATGGCGTGGGCCCATTCGACATCGAGCGATGTTTCCTGCGCCCAGCCCGCGTCGGCCATCACCCTGCCGCCCATCATTGTCTTGGTCAGCATGAAGTTGCCGTTGGCGTCCGTGTCGCCCAGGCCCATGGCCTTGTCGAACGTCTTCAAATCGGCCGCGATGTTCGGCGCGTCGTACCCATCCACGATCGCGATCGTCTGCCCCGACCCGTCGGCCGGGATCGTCTTGCCCGCTTGCTGGAACGTGATCTGGTCGAACCCGTAGGCGTGCCGCACCTGGGCCGCCGTCAAACCCGACACGGACAACAGGCACCGCGATTCCAGGCCATCCAGTTGCATCTGCATTGTCAGTTCTCCATTCATCGCGCCTCGACGCACAAAGCACACGTATCGGCCGGCAACGCCGCATTTTCTGCCTGCGCACGTCATTCTATATCCAATACAAAATGGCAAGGCAACGAGAACTTTTCGGTCATTTTCCCGGCTTGGGGAACGCTCACATGAACACAAATGTATCAACCAGGTCATTCTGCGCAATTTCTTAAAGTCCGCGCGGAATCGCGGCCGACGTCCTTGGTGTTGCTCGAGGTTCTCGAGCTTGTGCGGGCAGGAAAGACACTTGCGTCAGCGTTCGGAAATCTGTTTCTCAGAGAAAGGACATTCCAATGTCATCGGTTTCAATGAACGGAGTCGGGCAGAGCCTTTTCCAGTATCTGCGCAGTCTTTCCGCCAACGGCACGTCGCAGACCGCCCAGGCCGGCCCCGAGAGCGAGGCCAGCGGCGCCACCGGCACAACCAGCGTGTCCGGGGGCCATCACCACCACCATCACGGGAACTCGGCGGCCATGCAGGCGATCCAGCAGGCCGTCACCGATGCCCTGAACTCGACGGCGACCAACAGCACCACCAGCGGCACCACGAGCAGCGATCCCAACCAGGTCATCGAACAAGCCATCGCCAAGGTTCTTGAGGGACAAGGGCAAGCGGCCGCTTCCACCGACCAGGCCGCGTCCACGACGGCCACCGGCACCCAGGCCAGCGCCCAGACCGACGCCTCAGCGCGTCAGGCGTTCTTCCAACTCCTCCAGGATCATGGCATCGACCCCACGCAGTTCCGCCAGGATTTCATGGCGGCCATCAAGGATGCCCAGGGCGGCCAGGTGAACTCCGCCACCGCCTTCCAGAGCTTCCCTGCCGGGACATCGGTCGATACCACGGCGTGAACCCCACCGCCGCACATCCCGCAGGCAGGTTGATTCAAGTGGGGCCGGCGTCCCCGCCGGCCCTGAGAAAGCACGGATGCTTCGGAAATGCGGGCCAGCGAGGACGCTGGCCCCGTTTTCAGCGACGTCTGCGCCAAAGGTCGCCGAGTTGTTTATGAGGGCAAGGCGACAGCGACGCTATCGCGGCTGCTCCACCAGATTCATCTTCGCCTTGGCGACCGCCAGGTCGTGTTCGCGGCGGGCGGTGGTCTTGGGATCGATGGGCTTGAGGGCATGGGCCTCGGCGTACTGGGCTCGGGCGGCCTCGTAGTTGATGGCGTCGGCGGGCGTCGCCGCTTCCGTGAGAATCGTGAGCCTGTCGCCCTTCATCTGGGCGATGCCGCCATCGATCAGGAACAGGGCTTTCTTGCTTTCCGACAGATCCAGCCGCAACGGGCCGATGCCCAGCTTGACCAGCAGCGGGGCGCGATGGGTGAGGATGCCGACGAGGCCGTCGTGCCCGGGCACGATCGCCTGGATGATCCTGCCGTCGAAGGCCAATCGCCCCGGAGCGTCAATTCATTCGTTCCGGCCGTTCGGCCGATAAACAATCAAACCGGGCTCGCGGCTATGGCCAAGCTACCCGTCGGCCTGTTATAATGCCGGTCGCAGAAGACGCGGCCACCGCTTTGGGCGGTGGTCGTTATTTTTCGTTGTCGCGTTCGAGGAGTCCGCGTCATGCAGATTGTCAGTGCCGCAGAAAAAGCCGCGATGGAGCACAAGCGCGAGAACCTGTACAAGGCCAAGATTGATGTTCAGGATCGCATCCGCAAGGCCGCCGCACTGGGCGACCTGTCGGAGAACGCCGAGTATCACTTCGCCAAGGAAGAGAACCGCACCATCGAGCGGCAGTTGGCCGAACTCGATCTCAAGCTCCGCAGCGTCGCCGTCGTCTCCAACGAAGGCGCCCCGGAGGACATGGTCTTCCTGGGGCACACGGTCAAGCTGCTCGACCTGTCCGACGACACGGAACAACTGGTTCGGCTGATGGGCGAAGCCTCCGGTCCGGCCGAGAGCGGCGACGTGGTGTCGGTGTCCGTGAACAGCCCGATGGGCGAGTCGCTGTTCAAGGCCAGGGTCGGCGACACCATCCGCGTCAAGGCACCGCGGGGCACGATGGACTTCAAGATTCTGGAAATCGTGCAGTAGACGAGAAATATTGGCAGGAAGACCAATCGGGCTCCGGCAGTTCGTAAGCTCCGGAGCCCGCTTTTCAACGTCAGTGGGCCGTGATTTGCCGGGTGATCGTCGGGTCCTTGATCTTTGCATCGTCGGCCAGCAGGAACGCTTTGCTCAGGATGATCGCCAACGTTCCATCTCCTTCAAACGGCAGAAACACATCGTTCCCGCCCCTGGATGAGCGATCCGGCACAATGCACAGATATTCATCGTTCGGCCGCATGAGGATGTTCGCGCTGCCCAGGTGAATCTTGTAGGTGCGGAGATCGCCACGGACGATGAGGAACCGTTCTTCCAGCGAGCATCGCTCGCGGATTTTGCTCAGTCGCGGCAACAGCCCCTCCAGCACCGCCCGCCGCGTCTTGGCTGTTTCCGCAAGCTCG
>JBEKVL010000111.1:0-11490 GCA_049514055.1 Tepidisphaeraceae bacterium
CCTGGGACTATTGCACCGGGACAAGACCGTGAAACTCGGAGCCAAGAACAAACGCCTCAAGGCCGGCCGAAACCGCGAATATCTCCTCCAAGTGCTGTTATCGAAGGCGGAAGCCAAATGATCCCTCCCTGGGAATTGCCAAGGTTGGAGGACGAAGTTCATAAGGCCACCGACGCCGGGATTGTACAATGCGGCAGGATCGAGGATCGCCGATGGTTGTCAATCGGCCCAGATGGACAGCCGTCAGTTAGCTTCCGTGGCAGTTCGGGACAGGACTTACGCTTCGGTTGAGTATTTTGACCATACGCCAACCGCGTTCTTTGGCCTGGCGTCATGACGGATGCCTACAATCTCTCGTCCGCGACCTGGCTGGCGCGGTGCCATACACTCCACTGGAGTCTTGACCATGCGATCCGACTTTGACGGATGCTTCTGCGGCTCTCCCGACCATGTTCGCCCTTCACGCTCATCCCGCCGGGAATTCATGTTCGTCGGCTTGGTCGGCGGACTCGGCCTGTCGTTGGGCAACTACCTCGGCCTGTCCAGCGCCAGTGCCGCCGAAGCCATATCCGGTCGGCCATCAGTCGAAGGGAAAGCCAGGAGCGTCATTCATATATTCCTGCCGGGCGGAATCGCCCAGCATGAATCGTTCGACCCCAAGCCGGATGCGCCAATTGAATACCGCGGGCCGTTCGGAACCATCAAGACCAAACTCGACGGCGTGCTCTTCGGGGAACATTTCAAGGAACTGGCTGGCATTGCCGACAAACTCTGCATCATCCGTTCGCTCACCCACGGCGAGGCTGCGCACGAACGCGGAACGCACTGGATGTTCACCGGTTACAAACCCAGCCCGGCCATTTCCTACCCGAGCATGGGCTCCATCGTTTCCCACGAATTCGGGCCGCGCAACCACCTGCCACCGTACGTCTGTGTTCCCTCGCAGCCGAACCCCTACGCTGGATCGGGTTACCTGTCCAACGCGTATGGCCCTTTCAGCCTTGGCGCCGACCCCACCAATGGCGGTTTCAGCGTGCGCGACCTTAACCTCCCGCAGGGCGTGGACGAACAGCGATTTGCCCAGCGAAAGAGCATGCTGGCGGCCGTTGATGACCACTTCCGCACCATCGAGAAATCTGACGCCTTGGATTCCATGGGAACATTCTACCAGCGGGCCTACGCCCTTATCAGTTCCCAGAAGGCCCGCGAGGCGTTTAACCTCGTGGCCGAGTCGGATGCCCTCAAGGACCGTTACGGGCGAAACTCGGCCGGAATGCGGATGCTGCTGGCGAGGCGGCTGGTGGAATCAGGCGTTCGATTTGTTTCGCTGACCTACGGCGGCTGGGATCACCACAACAAAATCGCCGAGGGTTTCCGCGGGCAGGCCCCGCAGTTCGACAAGGCACTGGCGGCCCTCGTCAACGACCTCGACGAACGGAACATGCTCGATTCCACGCTCATCATGGTCAACAGCGAGTTCGGTCGCACGCCGAAGATCAACAAGGACGATGGCCGCGATCACTGGCCGAAGGTGTTCAGCGCGCTGATGATCGGCGGGGGCATCAAGCGGGGCATTGCCCACGGCACGTCGGACGCGATCGCATCCGAGCCGGATGAGAATCCCGTGCCGGCCGAGGACATGGCGGCGACGATGTACAACCAGCTTGGAATCGACCCGGACAAGCGACTGATCGCGCCGGGCGGCCGGCCGATCGACATTGTCCGCGGAGGTCATGTGGTGAAGGAGATTGTGGCGTGAGATCACGGGCAGGAATGACGAATCCCGAAATCCGAATGAATTCCGAAGCACGAATGTCGAATGAGCGTCCCGATAGGCACGGCAGATGCGAGACCATCCTGGCGGTATTGTTGGGGATGGCATCGCTGGCGGCGTCGCCCTCGCTGCTGCGCGTGTCGCCGCCGGGCGGGCAGCGCGGCACCGAGGTCGCGGTGACGCTCGAAGGATCGCGCCTGCAGGAAGCCAAAGAGATCCTCTTCTACGATCCGGACATCACAATTGTGAAGTTGGAGAATGCCGCCGACAAGAACGCCGACAAGGCGGTCAAGGCGATGCTCAGGATTGCGCCAAGCGCGCGGCTGGGCGAGCATCAACTGCGGCTGCGAACGACGAGCGGCATCACGGAACTGCGGACATTCTGGGTTGGCGCACTTCCCTCGGTAGAGGAAGTCGAGCCGAACAACGACTTCGACAAGCCGCAGACGATCGACCTCAACGTCACCGTTCACGGCACGCTTCCGCCCGAGGATGTGGACCACTTTGTCGTGCAGTGCAAGAAGGGCCGGCGCCTCACGGCCGAGATCGAGGGAATGCGCCTCGGCAATGTGATGTTCGATCCGTTCGTGGCCATCTACGACGAGCATCGCCGCCTGCTGGATGCGTCCGACGGCTCGACGCTGCTCCTGCAGGATTCGATCGCGTCGATCGTCTGCCCCCACGACGGCAAGTACATCATCCAGGTACACGACGCGGCCTACGGCGGCGACGCGAACGCCCACTACCGCCTGCACGTCGGCACATTTCCCCGGCCGCGCGTCGCGTTTCCGCTCGGTGGCCAGGCGGGACAGTCTCTGACGGTCGCTTTGCTCGGCGATGTCGCCGGGCCTTTCACGATGCCAGTGCAACTCCCCGGCAGCCCGCTCGAACGTTTCGAGGTCTTCGCCCGCGAGAGCAACGGGATCGCGCCTTCGCCAAACTATCTGCGAGTCAGCCCGTTCGCATCCGTGCGGGAGAAAGAGCCGAACAACGACATAGCCACGGCCAACGTCATCGACATACTACCGCCGGTTGCCATCGACGGCGTGATTTCCGAGCCGGGCGACGAGGACTGGTTCAAGTTCAAGGCCCGCAAGGGAATCGCTTACGACATCAACGTCTATGCGCGGCGGTTGCGCTCGCCGCTCGATTCGGTGCTGTATGTTTATGATTTGAACCGCAAACAACTGGCCACGAATGACGACACCGCCGGCCCCGACTCCTACATCCGTTTCGCTCCGCCGGCCGACGGCGAATATGCCCTGCGAATCCACGATCACCTCCGCGGCGGATCGCCGCAGCATATCTATCGCATCGAGATCGTGCCGGCGGCTCCAGCGCTGTCGGTCTACATCCCCAATGCTGACAACAATCAGGCGAGCCAGGAACGCCAGGCGATCGCGATCCCGCGCGGCGGCCGATTTGCCACGGCAATTCGCGTGAACCGCCGCGATTTTGGCGGCCAAGTGGCCCTTGCGGCCGAGAAGCTGCCGCCGGGCGTGAAGATGCACGTCGAGCCAGTCGGGGCCAATTTCGATCAGTTTTCAGCGGTGTTCGAGGCCGCCGCCGATGCCCCGCTCTCCGGCCTGCTCACACGCCTGCGCGCGACCTGTACCGACCCGACACAGCCCAAGCTCGAAGGCGGGTTCGAGCAGGTCGTCGATCTCGTCAATGGCCCGAACAACACGGCGTACTATGCGACACACACGAACCTGCTGGCCGTGGCGGTGACGAATGAATCGCCGTTCTCGATCTCGATCGTGCCGCCCAAAAATCCGGTGCCGCAAGGCGGTTCGCTGGGATTGAGGGTGAAGGCGACGCGGACGACTGGATTCAAGGGGCCGATCGCGCTGAGGTTCCTGGTGAATCCGCCGGGGCTGAACGCCGGCACCGGCGTGGTAATCCCCGCGGAACAGAGCGAAGCGGCCATTCCCCTGAGCGCGGCCCGAGAGGCAGTGGCGAATAGTTGGCCTGTGGCCGTGATCGGTTCGGCCGACGTCGGCGGGCCTCTCTGGGTATCTTCGCCGCTCGAGCACATTCAAGTATCTCCCGCATTGGTCGCGGTCAATCTCCAGCGCACCACGATCGAGCGCGGCAAGACCGGGCAACTGATCGGCGAAATGGATATCAAGACCCCGTTCACGGGCAAGGCAAAGCTGACGCTACGCGGATTACCGGCCAACACGACTGCCGATAATGCCGAAATCTCCGCCGGCGACACCAAAGCAGCCTTCACGATCCACACCACCGACAAGAGCCCGGTCGGTCTGCACAAGACCCTCTATTGCACGCTGAGCATGGAAAGAAACGGTGAGACCATCACGCAGAACGCGGGCGGCGGAATCCTGAGAATCGAGCGGCCGGAACCCGGAAGGTGAACGATGCGATCTGTTACCATCATGGCATTGGCGCTGGCGGGTCTGTGCGTTGCGGTGCGCGCGGAAGACAAGCCTCAACCCGCACCGTCGTTCAAGCTTGACGTCATGCCGGTCTTCTTTAACTCCGGCTGCAACACCGGCGCCTGTCACGGGGCGGCCAAGGGGAAGGACGGATTCCGTCTCTCACTCTTCGGCTACGACCCCGACGGCGACTACCAGCGCCTGACCCGCGAGATTCCCGGCCGGCGGCTCAACCTCGCCTTCCCCGAGGAATCACTCCTGCTCAAGAAAACCACCGGGCAGGCACCGCACACCGGCGGCAAACGGTTTGAACCCGACTCGGAGAACTACAACACGATCCTACGCTGGGTCGCCGCAGGAGCGCCCGCCGATCCGCCGAACCTGCCCCGCGTGGTCGCGGTCGAAATCGCCCCGACATCCATCCTGCTGTCGGGCGAGAACGCCTCGCAGCAACTCTCCGTCAAGGCGAAGTATTCCGACAACAGCATTCGCGACGTCACCCGCCTGGCCGTCTACATCACCAGCAACGACAATTCCGCGGCCGTCTCTGCCGGAGGGATGCTCAAGTCAGGCAGGCCGGGTGAGGCGTTCATCATGGCCCGCTACGACGTCTTCAACGTCGGCGTCCCCGTGATCGTGATACCCGCAAACGCTCCACCGCTTCCCGCGGAGTTCCCGGCCACGAACTATATCGATTCGCAGATCAACCAGAAACTGCGGAAGATGTGCATCCAGCCCTCGCCCCTCTGCACCGACGCGGTCTTCATCCGCCGGCTCTACATCGACACGGTCGGCCTGCTGCCGCCGCCCGACAAGACCACCGCATTTGTCGCCTCCAAAGACCCGGCCAAGCGCGAGAAACTCGTCGATGAACTGCTCTCCCGCCCGGAATTCATCGAGATCTGGACCATGAAGTGGGGCGAGAAGCTCGAGATCCGTTCCGAGAATGACCGCATCAGCTACAAGGCTGCCCTGCAATACTACAACTGGCTGCACGACCGCCTGGCCGCCGATGTGCCTTTCGACCAGATCGTGCGCGAACTGCTGACGGCCTCCGGCGGCACCTTCGCCAACCCCGCGGCCAACTACTATCAGACGGAAACCGAGACTCTGAAACTGGCCGAAAACACGGCTCAGGTGTTCATGGGCATGCGCGTGCAGTGCGCCCAGTGCCACAACCACCCGTTCGACCGCTGGACTCTCGAAGACTACTACGGCTTCGCATCATTCTTCTCACAGGTCGGCCGCAAGAAAGGCGAAGATCCGCGGGAGACCATTGTCTTCAACAGCGGCGGCGGCGAGGTGAACCACCCCGTCGCCATGAAGCCCGTGCCGCCGAAATTCCTCGGTGGCGACACGGCCGCCATCACCGGCCGCGACCGTCGTCAGGTGCTGGCCTCCTGGCTGGCTTCGTCCGAAAACCCGTACTTTGCCCGCAACATTGCCAATATCGTCTGGCAGCATTTCTTCGGCTGCGGAATCGTCGAGCCTGTCGATGACGTCCGCATCAGCAACCCGCCCGCGAACCCGGAACTGCTTCAGGCACTGGCCACCAGACTCGTCGAATACCAGTACGACTTCCGCCGGCTGGTTCGCGACATCTGTCTGTCCAGAACCTACCAGCTCGCGGCCGAACCCAACGCCAGCAATCAGGACGACGTGCGTAATTTCTCGCACGCCGCCATTCGTCGCATTCGCGCCGAGGTGTTGCTCGACTGCATCAACCAGGTCGCCGAGACCAGGGACAAATTCAAGGGTTTGCCCTCCGGAGCCCGCGCCGTGCAGATCGCCGACGGCAAGACTACCAACTATTTTCTCACCACCTTCGGCCGACCCAGCCGCGAGAGCGTCTGCGCCTGCGAAGTGGTGATCGAACCCAATCTGTCGCAGGCGCTGCACCTGCTCAACGGCGAGACGGTCAACCGGAAGATCGCCGAAGGCGGCCTCATCAAACGCCTGTTGGCCGAGAAGCAGACCCCGGCCGACATCATTGCGCAGCTATACCTGCGAGCGTTCTCGCGCAGGCCGACTGGGAAGGAACTGACGGGGTTGATCACCTTGACCAAGGCCGATGAACCGAAACAACGGCAGAAATCGCTCGAAGACGCCTTCTGGGCCATCCTGAATTCGAAGGAGTTTGTGTTCAATCATTGAGAGGCAACGATGCGGTCTTTGTTCATTTTGCATTTTGCATTTTTCACTTTGTACTTGCCTGCGCTCGCCGCCGATTCCCCCAAGACCAACTTCCAGGACCACATCCTGCCCGTCTTCCACAATGCCTGTCTCAACTGTCACAATCCCGACAAGAAGAAGGGCGGCCTCGATCTGTCGAATTACGCGGCCGCCATGGCCGGCTCCGACGGAGAAAAGGTCATCTCCCCGGGCAATCCTGACGACTCGCTTCTCTACAAGACCATCGCCCACCTCGACGAGCCCAAGATGCCGCGCGGCGGGTCCAAACTTCCGGACAAGGATATCCAACTCGTCAGACAGTGGATCGCCTCCGGCGCTCTCGAAACAGCGTCGGGCAAGCCGGCCGCGTCAACCGCGCCCAGGGTCGACCTCTCCGTCGTCGCGCCCATCGGCAAACCCGCCGCCGCATCCGCCACGCCGGCGGGTCTGCCGCGGCAGCTCATCGCCGCCCCGAATCGCCCCGGACCCGTACTGGCGATGGCGGCCAGCCCGTGGGCGCCGATCCTGGCAATCGGCTCGACACGCCAGGTGATCTTGCTGAACACCGAAACCACCGGACTGTTTGGTGTGCTTCCATTTCCCGAGGGCGATGTCTCGACGGTACGATTCAGCCGCAACGGCAACATTTTGCTGGTGGCTGGCGGCGTGGGGGCCAAGTCGGGCAAGGCCGTGCTGTTCGACGTCGCCAGCGGGCACAGGCTCGCCGGGATTGGTGATGAGTACGACGAGGTACTCTGCGCCGACCTGATCTCGGACCAATCCCTCGTCGTCATTGGAGCCACCAGCCGGCTCGTCAAGGTCTACTCGACCGCCGACGGCAAGGTGCGAAACTCGATCAAGAAACACACCGACTGGGTCACGGCCGTCACCTTCTCGCCGGACGGCAAGTTGCTCGCCTCGGGCGACCGCGCCGGCAACCTGCACGTCTGGGATGTCCACGGCGGATACCTCCTCTATTCGCCCCCGGCCCACAAGGCCGGTGTGACGGCCATCGCCTTCCGCGATGACTCCCGCGTGCTTGCATCCGCCAGCGAGGATGGCACCGTGAAACTCTGGAACGCTTCCGACGGCTCGCAGTACAGATCCATCAGCGCCCACGCCGGCGGCGTGACCTGGGTTGATTTCGCGCACGACGGCCGGCTTGTCTCCACGGGCCGCGATCGCTCCGCCAGGGTGTTCGCGGCTGACGGCACGCCTGCCAAGGCACTCGAGGCCTTTCCCGACATTGCCCTGCGGGCCTGCTTTGCACACGATGGCAAGCGTGTTTTTGCCGGTGATTTCACAGGGCTCATCCGTGGCTATGGACTTCCGGACGGCAAGTCTGTCGCATCGTTGACGATCACCACGGCCACTGCCCGAACAGAACCGGAAACCAACGAGCGTCTAAGCAACCCGCCGAAGGGGCCTCGGTGATGCACGCCGTCTTTCCGCAACACCCCGGCCTGGCAAACGTACCATGCAAGAGAGAGAAACCTGTTCGTGCCTGAGCACCGAGGCTCCGCCGGATGAGCCGTCCACCTGTTGTGCATTTTCTGGTTGCGCGACTGCTGTTCCTTCCGGTGCTCTTGCTGTTTCAGACGATTCCAGCGCCGGCAGCCGACTGACCGATGATCGGCGGCAACGCCCGGCACACTTCCAGCGTGAGTGACGATCTGCCCGAGCGGCTTCATCTGGTCTGGTCCATACGTCTTCCACCCCTCCAGGCCGCCTGGCCGGACCAGGTGCGATTGAAGGATGATGGCCTCTATCGTCCGATCGTCTCGCGCGGCCATCTGATCATCGTATCGTCGCTGGACGACTCCGTGACCGCGTATCGTACCTTGGACGGCTGCGAGGTCTGGCGCTTGTTCGCCCAGGGGCCGATCCGCACGGCCCCGGCGGCCGCTGATGGGCGCGTCTTTGTGGGATCTGACGATGGCTGCGTGTATGCCCTTGGAGTCCAGACCGGGAATCTGCTCTGGAAGCGCAAAACCGCACCGCGTTCGCGGCCGGTGCTTGGAAACGGCCGGATGATCGACACCTGGGCCGTTCGCGGCGGGCCGGTCGTGGCGGATGGCAGGCTCCACTTCACCGCCGGGGTCTGGCCCTTCATGGGCGTATTCCTGCAATGCGTCGACCCGGCAACCGGCACGGCGATCTGGACGAATTCCGGCGACGGGGCCGATTTTCTACCACAGCCGCACGGCGATGCGGCTTTCTCCCGCACGGCTCCCTGCGGTTCCATCGCAGTTATCGGTGATCGCCATGGCGGATTCCGTCGGCAACCCCATAACCCCGGGCCGGCTGGAGGCACTCTATCGATCACTCCATCCGTATCACGGGCGGGCGTACCTGCGATCGGCCAACAACGAGGCCATGGCGGAAGAGTTGGCCGCGTGGATCAAATCTCACGCGGCCGGACATGGCCGCGTTTCCAGGGATGAATCCTGGCTGACGCTCTGGCGCACGGGCGGCGTTCCCGGAGCGGCCAACTGGACGCACGAGAACGCCGACGCCGCCAACACCCGGGTCTCACACGACACGGTCGTGAAAGCGCCGCTGGGCATCCTCTGGTTCGGCGGCTCGAGCAACGAAGGAACGCTCCCACGCCACGGACATGGTCCGCAGCCGCAGGTCTGCGATGGTCAGGTCATCATCGAAGGGGCCGATTTCCTGCGAACGCTGGACCGGCGCAGAGGACCAACAACCGTTCCGCTGACCGACCGCGAAGGCGCCGCTATGGAACGGCCGGATGTGTCCCGGCGATCCGATTGCCGAAGCGTAAGCCTGGCTGCCATCCGGAAACAGGTGTACGGCCTCCGTACCGATGGCGCGGAGGTGGTGTTGTTTGCAATCGAGGGGGCGAGCGTGTCATCGACGGCCCGCATGATCATCGCGGCATGCGTGACGCGGCCGGCGGAACGAACTCGGCCTTGACCCCGAAGACCATCGGCGGCGTACCGGCTTCATGAGCCCCCATGTCCGGCGCGCCATTGAAGCCGTCGCAGAAATTGGGGATCACCAAGCCCTTGCCGCGTCCCGGGCTGTCGGCGTCCAACTGAAAAATGCCCGTCTTCTTCTCGAATGAGAATCCCGCACCAGGCACGTAACGAGGCGTGCCTTTGATGCCGTGCTTCTCCTGGTCGGCGGGATATCGCCCCGAGAGCAGGTCGTAATCAAAATCGTTGTCGACGCTCTTCTTGTCTGTGGAAATGGAATGTGTGTCGGTGCTCCTGGCGTGCAGGAGGTTGTTCCGGCTGCAGCAATGCTTGATGGTCTTTGATTCACCGCCAAGGCCGTTGGCGGCGTCGTCCTTCGCCTGGAAAATCGTGTTGTTGAAGACGTACATGTGGCCGGTCATCCATTTTTCGCTGTCGGCGAATCCCATCTTCATGAAATTTCCGTGCGTCAGGTTCCACTCGCTGCCGGGGGGGCTGTAGGACCGGCCGCCAACGTTGCGCCAGATGTACAGCGGACCGATGGAAGTGGCGGCATTGGCAATGGTCATCATCGTGTTCTCGATGTAGTTGTTCCAGATGCGCACATTCTGGCCGCCGCCTTCCGCTTCGATGCCGTCGTCCCAGCAGTTGGCGATGTAGTTGCAATAGATGTCGCTGTCGGCTCCCGGCCAGCCCCGGTAGCTGGCGTTGAAGGCGCCGCCCATGACATCGTTGTAGTAGTGGCCGTTGTCGGACCAGCATTCGTTGTAGCGGATCACATTGTTGCCCTCGCACTCCCAGAAGACAATGGTCTGCGGCCCGTCCGGATGCCGGCTCTTGCGGTCCTTATAGTGGTCTTCCGCCCAACTGTTCGTGTTCCAGGAAGGATTGTGAAACTTGCATCGCTGGATGACGACGGCACGCAGATCCTTTTGCTTGCTGTAAACGCAGGCCTGCATTTCGAACCCGAAGCCCCTTTCTTCTTCGCTGCCCCATTGGCTGATGTCGCAGTTCTCGATGACGATGTGATGGCCTTTCATGATGCGGATGCCGTGCTGCTTCACGTTCTTGATGGTGAAACCGCGGAGGATGACGTAGCTGGCGTCCACGGAGATGCCCAGGTCAGCCTTGTTGGCGCAATCAATGACGCAGCCGGCGCCGTCGTAAAGGATGTAGCCTTCCGGCGTTCCTGATCTATTCACGTTCAGCGTGGCGGCGCCGCTTTGACATTTCACCGTTGAGGCCACGGGAAACGTCTCATTCCATGTGGCGGCCTTGAGAGACGTGTGAATGCCGGTGCCCTCCAATGTGAGGGAAATCTCGTAGGCGGTGGCGGGCATCAAATTGACGATGCTGCCGCGATAATCGCCCTTGCACTCAGGGGTCTTCACCGGGTTGTAGCGCATCGGCAACCCTTCGCGCCATGCTTTCTCCGCAACCCCGCGAAACTTCACCAGCACTTTCTTTCCGGCTTCGCCGTGTTCGGGCGACCAGTAGATGCCGAGGCAATGGAAGGTGGATACGGACGTCGCTGGAATCTTGGAGGTGGTGGCAGGAGCGGAAGCCGTTCCCGCGATAACTGGCTCCTCTGCCCGGACAATTTGTCCCGCAGCAACAAAGACTAAAGCAAAGAACGCGGCTGCCAGAATCCTGATGTTCATCATCGATTCACCTCAATCTGGTCATCGGATCCCGTGATGAAGCTTGCGCAGGACGGCGGTGTTACCGTCCGGTCGGGACTGCCGTTGAATGCGATGACTTTCATGGGCTTTATCGTAATGGAAGCACGAGGTGGGAGCTATCTACCTTGCGGCGAACCGCACTGCTTCACTTGCCGCCCGGCTCATGTTTCTCAATGACATGGCAACGAATCCATCGGCACCGCGAACACCAGCCCCAGGTTCTCGGCCGCCCGGCACCGCCGAGGCGTATGCCGTACTTGCCCCAGGGCTGGCTGACGCCGCATTTCAGGCAGCGAACCACCCAGCCGGGGGCTCGCCGCTCGTACTCCTCGCGTGTTTCGCTGGGTTCTAATTCGCTCATCAGCCAGCATCATACCGACACCGCTGATCTGGCAGAATCCGCGCCATGAGCCGACACACATGGGCATTGATCCTCGGGCTACTGCTCACGAGCCTTGGCCACCGGCCACATCTCGGCTTCCAAGCGCATGTACTGAGCTTCAAGGCCGTCCAGTCGGGAGGCC
>JBEKVL010000112.1:0-11870 GCA_049514055.1 Tepidisphaeraceae bacterium
TTGGCCGTGGCCGGATAGACCGAGCGGATCAGATCCTCGCCCACCAGCGGCGCATCCGGCGGAATCTCCTCCCACTTCGCGTGCGACATCTGCGGGATGTTGCGGAAATACTGCACCTTCCCCTTGACGCGAACGATCATCCCCGGATGGATCTTCCCGCGCAGATACGCCCCGTTGAACCAGACCAGCGAGAGCTTGCCCGTGGGATCGGAGAGAGTCGCCTCGAAGCGCCCGCCGCGAGCCGACGTGATGTAATCCACGGCCACGATTTCTCCGCGTGCGATCTGGATCTGGTTCGGCCCGAGTTCCCCGATCGGCCGCTCCGCCCGCTCGACCTGATAGTCGCGCGGGAAGTAGTCGATGAGGTCGCCGAGCGTGTTGATGCCCACATCGGCAAAGCACTTGGCCCGGGCCTTGGAGACGCTCAGCTTGTCGATGGGAGTAGCGAGACTGGGTGCTTCGTCGGAGGCCATGAGCGAAGCATGATACTCAACTGGCCGTGGTTTGGGCACACCAGTCGGCCAGTCCGGCGGGAAGCCTATCGGGGGATTCACCAGCCGACGCGATTCGCCAAGGCCCGCGAGGCTCGGCGGCGACTGGTGTATGACGAACTGATGCTCATGCAACTCGGGCTGGTGCTGTCCAAACGCTGCCGGAACGGCCGCTTGTCAGCGCCGAAGATGCTCATCGACCGGCTGCTGGATGAACGCATCCGCAAGCGGTTCCCGTTCAAGCTGACCGCGGCGCAGGACCGGACGGTGTGGGAGATCGTGCGGGATATTCAGGCGGCCAACCCCATGTCGCGGCTGCTCCAGGGCGACGTCGGCTCGGGCAAGACCGTCGTGGCGCTGTACGCGATGCTGGTGGCCGTGGCCAACAAGATGCAGGCGGCGCTGCTGGCCCCGACGGAAGTCCTGGCCGAGCAGCACTATATCACCCTGACCAGCATGCTTCAGGGATCGGCCGTCAACATCGAACTCATCACCAGCCGCACCAAGCAGAAGGGCAAGGGCATGGTCCAGAAGCATCTGGCCGAAGGCAAGACGCACATCGCCGTGGGTACCCAGGCGTTGTTGCGAGGAGACACGGAGTTTGCCAACCTCGGGCTGGTCGTCGTCGATGAGCAGCACAAGCTCGGCGTGATGCAGCGGGCAGAACTCAAAGGCAAGGGATTCTCGCCGCACTATCTGGTGATGACGGCCACGCCGATTCCACGGACGCTGGCGCTGTCCTACTTCGCCGACTTCGACGTCTCGACGATCGATGAACTGCCGCCTGGCCGGCAGCCGATCCAGACGACCTGGCTGCGGGCCGAGCAGCGCGGGCAGGCGTATGAATTCGTGCGGCGGCAGGTCGCCCAGGGCCGGCAGGCATTTGTGGTCATGCCGCAGATCGACGAGAACGGGCTCGATGAGATGCGCTCGGTGAAGGCCGAGTATGAGCAGCTTTCGCACGGCGAACTCAAGGGCCTGCGTCTGGAGATGCTGCACGGGCAACTGGCGACCGATGAGAAGCAGGCGGTCATGCAGCGATTCCGTGAGCGGCAGGCCGATGTGCTCATCGCCACGACGGTCATCGAAGTGGGCATCGACGTGCCCAACGCCACGATCGTCGTAATCGAGAACGCCGACCGCTTCGGGCTCTCGCAGCTTCACCAGATCCGCGGCCGGGTGGGGCGCGGCGAGCACGCCTCCTATTGCCTGCTTGTTGGCGACTCGACCACGGAAGATGCCGGACAGAGATTGCAGGCAATGACGCAGACGCAGAGCGGATTCGACATCGCCGAGGCGGACTTGCGGCTGCGCGGGCCGGGCGATTTCTTCGGCACGCGGCAGCACGGCCTGCCGGCGTTCAAGCTGGCCGACATCACCCAGGAAATCGAGATGCTGAAGGTGGCGCGTGAGGATGCACTGGCGCTGTTGCAGGCCGATCCGAACCTGAAGGCGCCCGAGAACCAGGCACTGCGGCAGGCAATCGCGCGGCAGTTCGGGGAGTCGCTGTTCCTGGCGCAGGTGGGATGAAGGGATCTGCTTGATTGTCACCGTCGGGGAGCCTGTTCCGGCGCGAGATGGCCCTGCAGCACCTCCAAATTATTCGTGATCTCCACGCGCCCCTGCCTGTTGACGCCATTTACCTACGCACTTACAGTATCGTCATGCGTTTTGCCCTGGCGGGGATCCTGTTCATGTGCGTCGCGGCCGCGGCTCGCGGCCAGGCCGAGGGAGAGGTTGAGTTGATCGGTTTCGGGGGCTGGTATCGGCCGCACTGCTGGGTGCCGATGAAGTTGCGCCTGCGGCCGACCGTCGGCGATACGGAAACCTACCGCATCCAGGTGATCCAGGAAGACATGGACCGCGACCGCGTAAGTTACAGCCGGCCGTTTACGCTCAATGGCAACCGGCCGGGCGAGCGGCGCGAGGAACAGGTCTGGGTCTACTTCCGCCCACAGCCGCACGGGCTGGACAGCGCCCAGAGCCCAGCCGATCTGACGAGCCTCATCCGCGTGTTCCTGTGCAAGGGCGAAAAACAGATCGTGCAGATCAAGTTCAGCGCCGGCACCGGACTGAAGAGCCTTGACCCCCAGCGATCAGGGAGAGGCATCAGGCTGGTGATTGGCCTGACGACCAGCGGCAGTCAGCCGAACCTGGCGGCCTATTCCGACGCGTACGGGATGATGGAAGACATCGTTTACACGGCCGTGACTGCCAACGACCTGCCGACCAATCCGCTGGGCTTTGAGGCGGTTGACGACCTGATCTGGGATCATCCGGACCCGAGCCAGATAAATCCGGACGCGATCGCCGCCGTCGACGGCTGGGTGAAATCGGGCGGGCGGATGGTGGTCTGCCAGGGTGTGGAGTGGCAGAAGATACGCGACGGTCCTCTGGCGGCCATGTTGCCGGTCGTGCCGATGGGGATGATCGAGGAGAAGGGAGCCCAGACGCTCCGCCGCATCGGAGGCGTGCCGGACTTGGATCGCAACAGACAGTCCACGCAAGATCTGCCGGCAGGCACCGATCCCTGGGCCGACTTGCGCGACAAGTCCATCCCGATCTGTCTCGCGGCGGCCAGGCCGGGAGCCAGGGTTGAGGAGTGGAGTTCGATGGCAACGCCGTCACCCTACCTGGCGCGGTGGATGTACGGACAGGGGATGGTCACCTGGGTAGCGCAGGACCTTGGCAGCCCCGCCATCCAGTCCAAGACGGCAATGCGCCTCTACGGCTGGGGAAAGATCTGGGATGTGGTGCTGGGCCTGCGGAACGTCACCATGATGAACCCGGAGTTGGCCCAGCAGCAAGGCTTCCCGAGACTCTTCGTCAACAAGTGCAAGGATGCGAAGGAGAAGTACCCCAAGAGCCAGAATCACACAACCGCCGACCCAAGTCAGAGTTTTCTTGGTTTGACCGAAATCCCGGGCCGAGCCGCCTCGCTCGTGTTGCTCGCGATCCTCTTCTTCATCGGCTACTGGCTGGTGGCGTGCCTCGGAAGTTATTTCCTCCTGCTTAACAAGAAAAAGACACAACAGAGTTGGTTCGTCTTTGCAGTGTGCGCGGTAGGCGCAACCGGCGTGACAGCACTGTTCGTACGGCTGGTGTTGCGCGGGCCACCCGAAATGGCGCAGGTCTCCTTTGTGCGATGGTCGGGCACCACTGATTCTCGTGTGGTGAGCCAGTTGGGTTTGCTCGTCAAACAGGATGCGCGTCTCAGTATTGAGATGAAGGATGCGGCAACAGGGATGGTGAGTACGGTGACTCCCCTGCCGGCGCATCCGTTCCACGTCATGGACGGGCCGGAATTCCTGGGATACCTGGAATACGATGTGCCCGTCCCGGAACGATCGACCGGAGGGCCCTCGATCATCACCGTTCCCTTCCGCAGCACGCTGAAGAAGTTCCAGTTGGACTGGACCGGGCCGGGCATCGACGGGATCGACGGACGTGGTTCGTTGGGCAAGAACGGCCTGACCGGCGTCCTCAAGAACCACACCGGGCACGATCTCTATCAGGTGTACATCGCCTACAGCGCCGGCACTGAGGCAACCGACGATACGCTGTTGCGTCTGCGTGCTGCCGAGGGAAAGCCCGCCTGGGGAAAAGGCGACTCGCTCGACCTCGCCGACCTGGTGGCAAACAGGAAGATCGTGAACAACAGCACCCCTGCCCCGTCGGCCCGCTGCGACTACGGGTTGCTTAACGCCCAATGGATGCGGACATTCGACGACACGCTGCTGCACGCAGAGAGCGGCGGAATGATGGGCAACCGCGAGTTGGCGTTCCTGGTCCTCAGCCTCTTCGACCGCATACAGCCACGGGCGTGGGTTTCAAACAACGAACCGAGCTATGTGATTCACCGCTGGACCGGCCGGCGGCTCGACGCGTCGGCCGCGATTCTGACCGGAAACATGGTGATTCTGGCCCGCGCGGATGATCCGAGCGCCGACATTTCGCCGCTGCCGGTTACACTGGAGGTGGATGGCCGGAAGATGCCCGGCAAAGGCGCGGTGTATTACCAGTTCGTGGTTCCACTGGACCGTCCGACGGAGAGCACCCCGACGACCCAGCCCGTGGAGAAGTGAAAGGTTGGCCTTATGGCCATCGTGATCAAGACCGTGAACCTGACCAAGCGCTACGGCACACTGGTGGCGCTGTCGAACCTGAACCTCGAAATCGAGGAAGGCGACTGCTACGGCTACATCGGCCCCAACGGCGCGGGCAAGAGCACCACGATCAAGATACTGGCGACCCTGCTCCAGCCGACCTGGGGCGAGGCGCGGATTTGCGATCATGTGATCGGCTTTCAGTCCCGCCTGATCCGGCCGCTGATCGGCTATGTGCCGGACTACTTCGGCGCCTACGAAGACATGGTGGTGCAGGAATATTGCGAGTTCTTCGCGGCCGCCTACAACATCAACGGCGCCGCACGCACAAAGGTGGTCAACGACGTACTGGAACTGACGGACCTGGCCTTCAAGCACGACGCCCTGGTCGACTCGCTCAGCCGCGGCATGAAGCAGCGGCTGTCGATCGCCCGGGTACTGCTGCACGATCCCAAGGTGCTGCTGCTGGACGAACCGGCCGGCAACCTCGACCCGCGGGCGCGCATCGAGATGCGCGAACTGCTCAAGGAACTGCGCCGCATGGGCAAGACGATCGTGATATCCTCGCACATCCTGCCGGAACTGGCCGACCTCTGCAATAAAGTCGGCATCATCGAACAGGGCGAGTTGCTCTATTCCGGCCCCGTCCACGACATCCTCCAGCGTGCCAAGACGGGCACCGTGCTGCATGTGGCCGTGGCTGACGACAACACGGCGGCCGCGGCGCTGCTGTCGCAGGATCCGAACATTGTAGAAGCGGCCCTCAAGGACGGCCACATCGAGGTGGCGATAAAGGAGGGCGTTGACGACTATTCGTTCGTCTCCCAGCGCCTGATGAGCGCCGGACACAGGCTGACGTTGATGCGGGAAGAGGAAGTGAATCTGGAGACGGCGTTTATGAGGCTGACGAAGGGAATGGTGCAGTGAGTCGCTGGATTCACTCAATGCTTAACGGGTAGAATGAGCGCGTTCAGGAGCGACTATGGCAACTACTACTGTCGAACTCACACCAGAAGAGCATGCCGATGTCAAGGCGTTCACGCACCAGGAAGATGATGCGGCCGCCGTGCGCTGCGCCACGATCGAATATCTGCGTTACATACGCCGGATACAGCTCAAGGCGTCGGCGGGCAAGTTTCCCATGGACGCGGATTGGCGGGTCCACGAGGCGGCCGAACTAAGGAGCAGGCATGGCGCTTGACGATGCGGTCTTGATTGACACCTGCATATGGGATGCACACTTCCGAAATTCTCAATCGGCGGAGAAATCGTCAGTGGACGGCCTGATTGACGACGATCGCGCCGTTTTGATGGGTCCGATTCTCGCGGAAACCTCGCTCGGTTACCGTCGCGATGAACACGCAGACTGGATCGGCTCGGTGTTGGAGTCCTTGCATTATCTGAATGTCACTTGGACAGATTGGAGCGCTGCCGCGAAGCTGGGAAGAAGACCGGCGGCAAATGGCCACTCGCTGCCATTGACCGATCTTGCGATAGCGGCCGTAGCCTTCAACCGGGACGTGGCTGTCTATTCCACGGATCCGCATTTTGATCTGATCGCCGGCCTCAAGCGCCACACGCCCTGACGCCACTATCCAACTCACGATGACTTCGTCGTTCGAGCTTGACAATGCTGGGCATCGGCAATTACATCTTCCGCCTCATCCCCTCCAACCCCATCCTTCTTCGCGTGGTGGAGTCCGGCGGCAAGCGCAAGCGCGACCTCTTTATCCGCTGCGCCTATCTCGGCATCCTCGTGCTGCTGGTCATGTTCCGGCTGCTGCCCGAACTGGGCGATCTGGATGGCTCGCTCTCCAAACTCACCAGCAAGTCGGCCGCAATATTCCACCTGATGAGCTATGTCCAGCTTGGTCTGGTCGCCCTGCTCGCGCCGGTATTCACAGCCGGGGCCATCACCCAGGAGAAGGACTCGCAGACCTACGACATCCTGCTCTCCACGCCCCTCACCAACGCGCAGATCGTGCTCGGCTCCCTGCTCTCGCGGCTGTTCTTCGTCGTCACCCTGCTGCTCTCGGGCATCCCCGTCTTCGCCATCACTCAGATATTCGGCGGCGTCGCCATCAACCAGATCGTCGTCTCCTGGCTCATCGCCTGCGCCACCGCGTTCATTACCGGCTCGGTCGCCATGGCCATCGCCTGCCTCAAGGTCGGCACGCGGCGAACCATCTTCACGTTTTACCTGGTCATCCTCATCTACCTCGCCGTGCCCATCGTCATCGATCAACTGGGCTACTGCCGCTATGAGTGGAAAAGTGGCCCCAACAGCACCTCGTACATCTCCAAGTTCGCGGGAGTTCACCCGTTCCTGGCGCTCCGCGGCGTGTTCGGCGAAACCGAATACCAGCCGCCCCCGGCCGGCATGGTGGCCGGGTATTCCTGGCCGATCAACTGGTATCTTTCCAGCCCGCACACATTCTACGTCTCGCTGATGTTCTTCCTCAGCTTCGTGCTGGTGACGCCGTCGATCCTGCTGCTGCGGCGGCTGGCGCAATCGACCACCACCGCGCAGATGTGGCTCCTCCAACTCCTGCGCCTCAGCCGTGGCAACAACACACGCAAGCCCCGCTATGTCTGGTCCAATCCCATCGCGTGGCGCGAGGCCAAAACCAAGGCGTCGGCCAACCGTGCAGTCGTCATGCGCTACGGCTTCATGCTGCTGGGCCTTGGGGCCGCGTTTACGCTGGTGATGTTGTCTGGTCGCACCGTCACGCCCGCCAAGTCGCTGGCATTCGGGTACAACGCGCAAGCGAAGACGATCAGCGTGCTGGAGGACGACCGGCCGGTCATCTATCGCGTGCGCGCCCCGGGCGATTCCGGCGGCCCGGCCACCGTCATCAAGTTCGGCGACCAGACGCTGCAACTTGAGGACCTCCGCGCCGGCATGGCCGTCAAATCAGACGGTCCTCTCGTCAAGGACCATTTTGTCACGCACATGACGGTTTCCTACCCCGATCTGGTCCTCCCGCAGGACAAAATCCGGCAGTTCCTGCTCGGGGCCATGATCATCGAACTGGCCATCATCATGCTGATCCTGACGCAGAACGCCGCCTCCACGGTCACCCGCGAAAAAGAGGACGGCACGCTCGACCTGCTGCTCTCCACGCCCATCACCAGCCGCTACTACATCTGGGGCAAGTTGCGCGGGCTCGTCAGCTTCGTCCTGCCGCTGGCGGCCGTGCCGCTGGTCAGCATTCTCATGTTCGTCGTCTACGACATGTTCCGCTCGACGCCCTGGGCCCTGCACCCGCCCGACTGGACCGTGCTGCCCGAGTCGCTGCTGGTGCTGCCGGGAACCCTGGTCATGGTCACGGCCTTCGCGGCCATCCTGGGCATGCAGATGTCGCTGCGCTGCCGCAAGACGATCATGGCCGTGATGAGCTCCGTCGGCATCGTCGCCGGCGTCTTCGGCACGCTCTGGGTCTGCGGCCTGAACGCGGCCGCCAGCCGCAACCTGTCGGAGGTGGGCGTCGGCATCGGCTGTTTCAGCCCCTTCACGCTCATGGCACTGTTCGTGGCTCCGCTGGACAACACCGGCGGAAACTTCATTGACTACAACGCCCTGCTCACCGCCCGCGTCGTGATCTTCATCTTCGGCTGGATGGCGACCGGCGTCCTGGGCGTCGTCGTCTGGACCATGTACAAGTCGATGGTGCATAATTTCGACATGACGATACGCAAGCAAAGTACGTAGGAGAGTTGATGGTTGATGGTTGATGGTTGATAGCCAAAGCACCACTATCAACCATCAACCATCAACTATCAACTACGCACGATGACAGACACAAACCGCTTCTTCCCCAAGATCAAAACCTCGGCCTTCTGGCAACACGCCAACCACTACTTCGACCGTGTCTACCAGACGATGAAGCTCGACGAACTCTGGCGGCCGGTGCTGGCTTCGCCCCGTCGGGTCGTGTCCGTCTCCTGCCCGATCCGCATGGACGACGGCAAGATCCAGGTCTTCACGGGCTACCGCGTGCAACACAACAACGCCCTGGGCCCCTACAAAGGCGGCCTCCGCTACGACATGTCGGTCAATGTCGAGGAAGTCATGGCCCTGGCAATGCTCCAGACCTGGAAGAACGCCCTGGTTGGCCTGCCCTTCGGCGGTGCCAAGGGCGGCGTGGTGTGCGACCCAAAGGCCCTGTCGCTGGGCGAAAAAGAGCGGCTCACGCGGCGCTACATCTCGCAGATCATGCCGGTCATGGGCCCCGAACAGGACATTCCCGCGCCCGATGTCGGCACCGACGCCCAGGTCATGGCCTGGGTACTGGACACCTACTCCATGATGGTCGGCCACCAGGAACTGGGCGCGGTTACCGGCAAACCCGTGGCCCTGCGCGGCTCCGTCGGCCGCGAGGAAGCCACCGGCCGCGGCGTCATGTGCGTCCTCCGCAAGTTCCTCGCCACCCAGAACAAGGCGCTGGGCGATGTGAAAGTCGCCGTCCAGGGCTTCGGCAACGTCGGCTTCCACACCGCGCGACTTCTCGAAGAACGCGGCGCCACCGTCATCGCAATTTCCGAACGCAGCAGCGGCATCTACTGCTCGACGGGAATCGACACCGACGCGGCCGGGCAATACTACCGCGAGAACGGCACCCTCGACGACTTCCCCGGCTGCGAAGCGCTCACCAACGAGGAAGTCCTCGTCTGCGAATGCGATGTCCTGATTCCCGCCGCCATGGAGAACACCATCGACGAAGACATCGCCCCGCACATCCAGGCCCACACGGTCGTCGAAGCCGCCAACGGCCCCGTCACCCCGCGCGCCGACGAGATCCTGCGCGAAAACGGCGTCACCGTCCTTCCCGACATCCTCTCCAACGCCGGCGGCGTCACTGTCTCCTATTTCGAGTGGGTTCAGGGCTTGGACAACTATTTCTGGGATCTCAAACGTGTGCAGGATGAGCTACAGCGCGTCATGGACCGCGCCTTCGACGCGGTAAACACCCAGGCCGACGAAGCCGACTGCGACTACCGCACCGCCGCCTACACCCTCGCCATCCGCCGCGTGGCGGAGGCGTCGAGTTTGCGGGGATTGTTTCCCTGACCTGCTGCAACAGAATCTGCTTTGACCTCAAAGGAGTCCAAACCGTGAATGGTGAGAATACCTCGAACCAGCCGCCTCAGACCTCGCTCCAAACACCCCCGCCTCTCCCGCCGCCGGTCATCCAATACGCCACCCCCGTCGGCCTCGGCCCAGCCCAGCCCGGCTTCGGCTGCTGGCGCCGCGGCAACCGCGTCATCGTCGCCAAGACCGGCGTGCCTCTGCCGCCCATCTGTTTCAAATGCGGCCAGCCGACTCGACGCTACAAGCTTCACAGCCTTACCTGGCACCACCCTCTGCTCTACCTTCTTATCCTCCCCGGCATTCTCATCTATGCCATCGTCGCCCTGTGTGTACAACAAAAGGCCAACATCGAAATCCCCGTTTGCGAGACACACTACCGCAAGCGCCGCAATTGGGTCATCATCGCCTGGCTGGTCCTGCTGGCCGCCATCGGCATCGGCATCGCCGGCTGCGCCGGCACACTGGGTCCGCGCCGCACGGAACTCCTGGGCGGCCTCTGCTTCCTCGGCGGATTCCTCGTGGCGATTCTGGCCGGTATTGTCGGCATTTACGCCGGCCGCATCGCCTACGCCAAGGAAATTGACGCCCACTGGGTCCAACTCGGCGGCGCGGGCGAGGACTTCCTCAATCGCCTGCCATCCGCGTGATTCGAGTTTCCCGTTTCGCCATTCGCGATCCGGCGGCTCCTTCTCCTCGATCCACATCAGATTACCGAAAGCTGAACCCGGTTTGACCTCGGCCGGGGTTCTGCGCCTACCATAGAACCAGACAGGATTGGCTGGCGAACAAGCTCGGTGGACTCTTATCTGACTGGACGAACCATGCGTTCCTGGTTCCGTGAACATCGGCGATGTCCTCTCCGTCCTATTACCGGCCGCACTTTGGCCGAAACACTGGAAAGCCGGACGCTGCTCAGTGGCCTGAGTTGGACCTCCGGCCCGCCATTGCCTGCTGCTATCGGCAACGCCGCGGCGCTGGCGACGAGCCTGGGCGTGCTGGTGGTCGGCGGGGCGGCCAATGCCAACGGCACTACGACTCCAACCACCGCCCAGGTACTTGATCCCGCCGCCAACACCTGGGGCAGCGCCCCGGCCATCGACCGCGGCCGCAACGGCCTGGGCAGCGGCGCCACGGGAAGTTACGGGCCGATCACCAGCGACGGCTACAAATGCCTCAGCGACATCTTCCTCTTTGGGGGCGCCACGCAGGGACAGGCCACCTCCAGCGTCTACAACTACGACGTCAACGGCACCACCGGTGGCGAAGGCGGTAGCGCGCCTTCCATGACCACGGCACGGTACGATCTGGCCAGCGCCACCGACCCGGCCGCCGGAACCCTGTACGCGATCGGCGGCTTGGATTCATCGAAGCACGCTCTGGCCAGCGTCGAGCGGTACGATCCGTCGAGTGACTCCTGGTCCGCCGTGACGCCCCTGCCGGTGGCGCTGTACAGCGTATCGGCCGCCAGCGACGGCGCTGGACACATCCTCGTCTTCGGCGGCGACAACAGCGCCGGCACCCCCGTAAACACGGTCTACAGCTATACCGTCGCCAGCGACAGTTGGGCGGCGGTGTCAACCATGCCGCTCGCTGCCAGCGGCACGGCCGCCGTGTTCGGGGCGTACGGGCAGATCTACCTCATCGGCGGCCTGACGGCGGGCGGCGGTCTATGTGTACAACCCCGTCACCCTGCAATGGACCACCGAAACCCCGCTGCCTTCCGCCGTGTATGGCGCCGCGGCCACAATCGACAGCAACAACAATCTCGACGTGATCGGCGGCTTCGCCTCCGCCGGCAGTGCCGTGACCTCGGTCTTCGAATCTCCAGTGCTGCCGGCCCCGGTGGGACTCCCCACGGTGCCGACGGTGACCTTCTCCGACTACTACGTCTATGACGGCACGCCGCACCCGGCCGACGCCAGCGCCGTCGGCTCCGACGGAGTAACCCCTGTCGATGGTTCCTTCGCCTTCACCTACAACGGTTCGCCGGACGTGCCGGTGAACGCGGGCACCTATAACGTCGTGGCCACCTTCACCAGCGCCGACCCACAGTATGTCAATACCGTCGCCAGCGACAGTTGGGCGGCGGTGTCAACCATGCCGCTCGCTGCCAGCGGCACGGCCGCCGTGTTCGGGGCGTACGGGCAGATCTACCTCATCGGCGGCCTGACGGCGGGCGGC
>JBEKVL010000113.1:0-11250 GCA_049514055.1 Tepidisphaeraceae bacterium
GCCAGTTCGATGCCAACGACAAGGCCGAACTCGAACAGGCCGGCCGGGAAATGTGGGCGAGGCTGCCGGCCGACTATCAGTGGCTGAGGGATTGGAGAAATGTCTGATTCGTTCGGAGCCCCGCCTTCAGGCGGTCTGCAATTTTGCTGGACAAGGCAGACGTGTCGGAGTACCGACACCACGGGCTGGAAGCCCGTGCCACCACCGCATCACGATCCTTGCAAGAAAAGGAGCCTCGCTTGCCACGTATTGTTGTTCTCGTTCCGCTACTCTTGCTTGTTCTCGACGCTGCCAATGGCGACACGAAACCCACCACCCGCCACGCCGTCGAGCCGGCCGACAACTCCTACTGCCTGACCTGCCACATCAACTTCCAGGAAGAGAAACTGGCGTTCCAGCATCAAAAGGCCGGCGTGGCCTGCTCGAGCTGCCACGGTCCGTCCGACAAGCACAGCTCCGACGAAGACGGCCTAACCGCCCCGGACATCATCTTCTCCAAGGAGTTGATCGCCATCACTTGTGTCGCCTGCCACAAGAACGGCGTGCTTGAAAAGGACGGTGCCCACGCTCCGCTGCTGGCGGGCAAGGCAGTCGAGCCATACAAGTTCTGCACTGATTGCCATGGAAAACACGCCATGGCCCATCGCACCCGCCGCTGGGACAAGAACACCCGCAAGCTGGTTTCCGACGACGGCGTGCGCATGATGAACCAGGTTCCGGAAAAAAAACCGCAAGGAGTCCAACCATGAAACGCATCCCCCAGTATCTTCCCTTCGTCGCTCAGTCGCTTCGTCGCTTCGTCGCTCAAATCGCCGTGCCTCTCCTCGTCCTGGCCGCCATCGTCCCCGCCACATTCGCCGCCGAACTGGTCAAGGCCAAAGACGGTTCCGGCGCCTACGGCTACGCCGACACGCCGGTGCTGCCGTGGTGCGGCTACCGCGTCCACGACGCCGACCGGCCGTATCCGAAGAAGGTCGATCCGGGACCGGCCCCCGCGCCGGCTCCGGTTCCATCCGACGCCATCGTCCTCTTCGACGGCAAGAACCTCGACCAGTGGATTGCCAGCGACAACAAGCTCGTGGAAGGCTACATCGAATCCGTTGGCGGCACGAACATGGCAACGAAAGCGAGCTTCGGCAGCTTCCAGCTTCACATCGAGTGGATGCCGCCCAAAGATTTCAAAGGCCCCTGGTACAACCAGGGCAACAACGGTGTCATGCTCCACGGGCTCTACGAGATCCAGATCTTCGATTCCTTCAACGAGAAGATTTACGCCGACGGTATGTCCGGGGCGATCTACGGGCAGACCCCGCCGCTGGTGAACGCGATGCGGCCGCCCGGCGAATGGGAAACCTACGACATCGCCTTCACGGCGCCCGTGTTCGATGGCGAGAAACTGGTGAAACCCGCCCGGGTCACGGTTCTCCACAACGGCATCCTGGTGCAGAACGACGAGGAGATCCACGGCCCGACCGGCCACCGGATTTTGCCGGCCTACAAGAAGCCGATCGTCAAAGGCCCGATCGTGCTTGCCGGCCACGGTTGCCCCGTAAGGTTCCGTAACATCTGGGTGCGGCCACTTTAAGGCGGACGGGTCCGTCTTGCGATCAGTGGTTCCTGGCGACAGCTCGCGCCAGGACTTCGGCGCGAGCGGCCCTGGCGAGTGCGCGGGGATCGCGGCGGTCGGGGCACGGGGCCGACTCGTGGATCAGGCCGCAGCGGTTGCAGCGGGCGCGCGGCGTGGCGGCAGCGCTGGATGCTGTGTTCTGAGTGCTGCGGGGGGCGGTTGGGGGATTTGGGATTTGAGATTTGGGATTTGAGATCTCGGATGTGAGATCTGACATTTGAGATTGCGGATTTGGGACAGCCGATTTGGGATTGGAAATATCGGTGCGGAGAGCGGAAGGGGTTGGCTCCGGGGGTTGCGCGGGGATGCCGGTTGTTTCCGCGTGTGGAGGCGCTGGTGGCGCAGTGTGGTTTGAATGGTGTGCTGAAGCACACCCTGCCGCCGTCCCGGGGTCGGCCAGGGATTCGCAGTTGCCGTCTTCGTCACAGTCGGGATCGGAGGGGAGTTCGGAGAGGATCTTGGGGGCAAGTCGGATGAGGGCCAGGGCGGCGCGGAGGTCGGCGGGGGTGGTTTCGGTCTGGCCGGCGATGACGCCGTGGAGCCGTTGGGCGGCGCCGGCAATGGCCAGGGCGAGGTTGGTGAGGATTTGCTGGCGGAGGTTGTGCAGGGACGGCATGGATGAGGGAAGTGGTGCGGACATGGGGGCTCCTTTCCGGGTGAGCGGGACAGTGGCGTGCCGAAGCACGCCGAATCTGGGCGATGGCGGCCATTCGCCATCGCGGCCGCCGACGTGGCGGATAGGGTTAGGTTAGTACGCGTTGTGTTAGAAGTCAAGAAGAATCTTGTGGAAAGAGACTTTTGGGCAGGGCAATCGCATGTGCGCTGACGGGGTCACTTGGATGGCTTCGGGGGGACAAGAATGTCCCCCACTCAACCATCCAATGACTGGCAAGAATGCCTGTCCCACCGAATTCCGGCCACATGCGATTGCCCTGGACTTTTGAGTGTGCCCGTTTTGCCGGGAATGTCCTGTTGACCACAAACCGTCATCTCGAGCGTACCCGCGAAGAGCCTGCCCTGAGCGCAGTCGAAGGGATCTGGCTATGAAGTCCAAGGCCAGATTCCTCGCGAGTACGCTCGGAATGACCCTTCCGACACCTTTCATGGCATGCGGGTGGGCCAAAGGCCCGTGACCACTCAGCATGACAACTGTTGCGGTGCAAACAGTTTACGACTTGCCCGGATTTCCGGGCACACCCGGCAGAACGTGGTCGGTGAACCGGCCACGCCGGAGATGGCGGGGAATCCTCAAGCGCCCGTTTCTTACATGAAGAACCCGCGGATGTCGTTGACGGTCACGAACAGGAAGACCGAGAGGATGATCGCCAGGCCGACGTATTGCAGTGCGGTCTGGGTGCGCGGGGTGAGTGGTTTGCCGCGGAGTTTTTCGGCGATCAGGATCACGAAGAGGCCGCCGTCCATGATGGGGATGGGCAGGAAGTTCACGACGGCGAGGTTGGCCGAGATCATGGCGAGGAACCAGACGAGCCAGTCGGGGCCGCGCTGGACGAAGGCCCAGCCCGTACGGCCGATGCCGACCGGGCCGGAGATCTTGTCGATGCTGACGGTTCTGTCAATGAAAGTACGCTTCAGGACAACATAGAATTGCAGCAGCAGATTGCGCGTGTCGCGCACGCCCCAGACAATAGCCTCGGGTGTGCTCGATGTCTTGCGTGGCTTGATCAACTCGCGCAGGAGCGGGCCGTCCATGGAGGCCACCTGGATGTTTCGCAGGCCCTGCAGATCCGCGTCGGAGAGGGCCAGTTTGATGGCGCTCTCCGATCCGGCCACCGGCTTGTCGGTTTGGGGATCGAGCTTGACGCAGGTCAGGACGGGCGGTTTCTTCGAGTCGAGAAGTTTGCGGCGGACCTGGAGCCAGTGTGAAACCGGCTCGCCGTTGACCTGGGTGATCAGGCTGTTGGCTGACACTCCGGCGGCGGCCGCGGGGGAACCCGGCAGTGCGGAGTTGACGACGGGCCGGCTGCTCTCGGACGCCAGACCGAATCCCACACCGCGATGCCCCTCCCCCGCCTTGTAGGTCGGTGAGACGGCCCTGGTCCACTCGGTCTTGCCGTCGCGGATGATCTGGTACTGCACCGGGAGTTCCTTGTCGCCGGCTTCAAAGTTGTTGGCCGTCACCTGCTGATAGCCGGGTCCTTCGATCAACTTTCCGGCGACTTTCATGGCGATGATGAGGTCGCCTTTCTTGAGGATGCTGGCGCCGGGTGAGTCTTTTACCGTGCTGCGGACGGATACGCGGGGAACCATGCCCGCGACGTTGGTCGTTTCCCCGCCAAAGGTCGCACCGAAGGCGGGCACGAGGTCGATCGTGCGTCGTGCGCCGCGGGCGTCGGCCACCGTGAGCCGCACCGGCTGCCCGGTGGATTTCTGGAGCTCCTGGTACAGGAGCCACGACTGCGCCGGATCGGCTACTTCAACATCGTTGATGCGGATGATCCGCTCGCCGGGCTGGGGCGAATGAGCCGCTTCCGTCAGCTCGGGGTCGTCGGCCTTGATCGCATCGAAATCCTTCTGCGTGACGGCCGCCAGTTCGGCCGCGGGAGAGACTCCGAGCGTCAGGAAACCGCGTGGGTTGTCCGGCGACTTCCGTGGCTGAATCTGCAGGTGGTCAATGATCCCGTCGGTGTGCCGGACGGTCACGGTGGCAGGGGAAGCCGGAGGACACAACGCGGTCACCATGGCGAGTTCGCCGAAGTTCGATGTGTTCCAGCCGTCAATGTCGAGAATGGTGTCGCCCGGGCGCAGGCCGGCCAACTGGGCGGGGGAACCTGTCTGCACCGAACCGACGATCGCGGGCGGTGTGTTCAAGCCGATGGTCCGGTAGAGCACGACGAACATCACTGCGGCGAGAATCACGTTGAAGATCACGCCGGCGGAGATGACCAGGGCGCGGGCACCGACGGACTTCTGGGTGAAGGAGCGGGGATCGTCGGACCTGGCGGCGGCGTCCATGTCGTCCTGGCCGACCATCTTCACGTAGCCGCCCAAGGGGATCCAGTTCCAGCGGTATTCCGTTTCGCCCAGGCCGAGTTCCTTGCAACCACGGTCGATCTGCTGGCCGGTCAGCGGCGTGTCGGCGTCAGCGGCCAGATGGAGATGTTCGCGGACGCGTTGTTCGAACTCAGGGCGCGTGGTGCCGCGGCGAATGCCCAGTCCCTTGCGCCAGGCGAAGACCGCGTGGCCGAAACCGACGGCGAACTGCTCGCAACGGATCCCGACCCATTGGGCCGCCAGGAAATGGCCCAATTCGTGGAAGAACACAATGAACCCGAACCCGAGGACGAGGCTGGCGATTTTGAGGATAGTCAGCAGATACGGCATGAGAATTCAAATCCTTTGCGATTCAGACGGAATGGCGTGCTGGAGCACGCCCTATGCGGCGACGCGGCACTTTTTGCGGCCGAACCGACCGCCCAAATGGGGTGCCACGGCTTGTCTACTGCAAGCCGTGTGTCGCTGTCACGCATGCACGGCTGGCAGTAGACAAGCCATGATACCCGGAAGTCATCCCGGCCGCGTGTCTGACACGAGCGACTCGACGCGGTTTCTGGCCCAGTGATCCGCCTCAAGAAGATCGTCCAACGACGGAGCGGGCTGAAACCGGCGCTCGTCTATTATAGTTTCAACCAGCCGGCAAATCTCCGGGAAGCGTATTTTCCCGGACGTAAACGCTTGTACCGCGGCCTCGTTGGCGGCGTTGAGAACCGCCCCGGCGGCGCCGCCGAGTTGGATGGCCCGATACGCCAGTTTCAAGGCCGGAAAACGTTTCATATCCGGTGGCTCGAAGTGCAGGGATGTGGGCTTCGTGAGATCGAGTTTTCGGGTGATACCGGGGAGGCGATCCGGATAAGTCAGGGCGTACTGGATCGGCGTCTTCATGTCCGGCGGCGAGAGCTGGGCGATGACCGAGCCATCGACGAACTCGACCATGGAATGCACCACTGACTCCGGATGGACGACGACCTCGATCTTCTCCGGCGGCAGGTCGAAGAGCCAGTGCGCTTCGATGATCTCCAGGGCCTTGTTGAACATGGTGGCCGAGTCGATCGTGATCTTCGCGCCCATCCGCCAGGTGGGGTGTTTGAGGGCATCGGCCAGCGTGGCGTTCTCCAGTTGCTCGCGGGAGGCGTTGCGGAAAGGCCCGCCCGAGGCGGTGAGGATGACGCGGCGGATTTCGTGAGCCCGGCCGCAGCGGCAGGCCTGAAAGACGGCCGAGTGCTCGGAATCGACGGGGAAAAGTGTGACGCCTTTCTGGCGCGCCAATGGCATCAGCAGCGAGCCGGCGACGACGAGCGCTTCCTTGTTGGCCAGGGCGACGCGTTTTCCGGCTTCGACGGCGGCCAGCACGGCGGGCAAGGCGGCCGCGCCGACGACGGCGACCAGCACGGTGTCCACGTCATCGCGGCGGACGAGGTCGATCATGGCGGCCGGGCCGGCGTAGAGGGCGATGTCGAGTTTACGGAGTTGCGTGGCGATGGCAGGCGAGACGTCTTCGGAGGTGACGGCGACGGCGGTCGGGCGATGGCGCGTGGCCTGTTCGACGAGCCGGTCCAACTGACGATGGGCCGAGAGTGCGGCGACGCGGCAGGGGGGGCCGAGATGCTCGATCACCTCGAGCGCGCTGGTGCCGATGGAGCCGGTCGATCCGAGGATGGCGATGCGGTTGGTCAATGTGGGACGGCAAAAGGAACGGTACTCATTTCTTCTTTTTTCTTGCGGCTTCGTACTCGGCCTCGAGGACGCGAAGTTGCTTGCGGCAACTCAGCTTCTGCACGGGACCCATGTGGTTGAGCAGGAGGATGCCGTTGAGATGGTCGATCTCGTGCTGCCAGATGCGGGCGACGTAGCCGGATTCCGTCTGCTCGATCGGGTTGCCGTCGAGATCCTGCGCGGTTATGCGCATGTCCCGGCTGCGCAAGACGTCGATATTGATCTTTGGAAGGCTCAGGCATCCTTCCTCGGCTTCTTCGTCGCCATCGGGATCAGACAGCACCGGGTTGACGTAAACCCGGTCGTCCTCGGGTTTGCCGGTGTGGTTCATGACGAACATGCGGATGGTCTGTCCCACCTGCGGGGCGGCCAGGCCGACGCCGTGGTGCTCGCGCATGAGATCGATCATGCGGCCGGCAAGCGCCTTGAGCGAATCGTCGAAGGTTTCGACGACGCGGCATTTCTCGCGGAGCCGCGGGTCGGGGTAGAAGATGATGTTGATGTCTTCAAACATGCGTGCTGTTCTTTTGTATCGATATCGAGAAGTGTAAGATTAAGGCAACAGGGCTGGACGTTCAACAGGTGCTCGGCGATTCGACTCGCGGACGTAACTGCTGTAGGATACAGAGTCTTGTGGTAAAGGATCGGTCCCCGGTTGGACGATGAATTTCCGGGGAGTTGGTTTCAACCAAGAGGATGATTGCCGTGGCTGACGATGGATTCCGGAATATTTCAGATGATGACCAGCGCAAGGCCAAGGTGTTCTTTGACCGTGCCAGGACAGTGGCCTCAACCGGTCAGTATGACTTTGCGATCATGATGTACCTGGAAGGGCTGAACATCGACCCCGACTGTGTCGAGGCCCACCAGGAACTGCGCGAAGTATCGCTCCGGCGCAAGGCCTCGGGCGGCGCCTCGTTGGGAATGTTCGAGCGGGCGAAGGTCAAGACCAACACCAAGGACGACAAGCTTAACATGCTCGGGCACGAGAAACTCCTCTCGTACGATCCGGGCGAAACCGACTACATGATCGGCCTGATGCAGAATGCGCATCGGGCCGGATACGTGGCCACCGTCCTCTGGATCGGCGCCGAGTTGCTGCGCGCCAACGCCCAGGCCAAGAAGCCTGACAAGAAGAAGTTCATGATTCTGAAGGACATCTACAAGGAACTCAAGCAGTGGACGCGGGCCATCGAGGCTTGCAGTGCCGCCAAGCAGGTGGACCCCACCGACATGGATCTTTCGGCGGAGATCAAGAATCTCTCCGCCCAGGAGACGATGTCCAAGGGTTATGACACGGCCACCAGTTTCAAGGATGTGCAGAAGGACAAGGACGGCCAGCAGCGGCTGATGGAGTCCGAAAAGGACGTCCTGACGGAAGACGTGCTCGTGCGTCACATCCGCGAGGCCGAAGTGGAGTACAAGGCCAATCCCAACGAGCCCGGCAAGATCAACAAACTGGCCGAGGCTCTGCTGCGCACGGAGGATTTCGAGAACGAGAACCGGGCAATCGAAGTGCTTGACGATGCATACAAGCGGCTCAACCGCTTCCAGTTCCGCCAGAGACTCGGCCAGGCCAAGATGGAACAGATGAAGCGCATGGAGCGGTCGCTCCGCCAGGCGCTGGCGCAGACACCGGAAGACGAGGCACTGCGGCAGGACTACGAGCAGTTCGTGAAGGAACAGCGCGAGTTCGAGTTGTCCGAGTATACGCTCTGGTCGGAGCAGTATCCGACCGACCTGACCCTCAAGTACGAAATGGCTGCCCGGCTGTTTGCGCTGCGGCGTTTCGATGAGGCGATCCCACTATTGCAGCAGTCGAGGCTCGATCCCAAGAAGAAGAACGACGCGACGATCGCCCTGGGCCGGTCGTTCCTCGAAGCGGGGTTCGCCGATGAGGCCATCGAGACGCTCCAGCAGGTCATCGACGAATACGCCAACACCGGCGACGAAAGATCCAAGCTCATGTACTACTGGCAGGGAAGGGCATTCGAGGCCAAGGGCATCGTCGATCAGGCGATCAACCGCTACAGCCGCGTGGCCCAGTGGGAGTTCAAGTACCGCGACGTGCAACAGCGCGTCAAGGCCCTCCGCAGCAGGAAGAAGGACGAGGGGAAGTAGCGAGGCGTCTGGGTGTCATGGTTTGTGATCAGTACGGGTTCCCGCGACAGACGGTTTCGCTCCCCAACGCCTCGACCAGCCGGTCGATTTGTGTCTCGGTGTTGTAGAAATGGGCCGAGACGCGCAGCCGGCCTTCGCGAACGGCGATTTCGGTGCGGTGGTCCTTCCGCAGAGACCGGGCCACCTGCTGGTGCTCCCGCGCTGGCGATGTGAAACTGACGATGCCGCTCCAGTTGCCGCCGTCGCGCGGGCTCACAACGACGTAACCTCGGCTCCGCAGACCCGCCACGAGCCGATCCGACAGTGACTTGATCCGGTTGCTGACGTTGCCGATATCCGCCCCCAGCAACAACTCGATCGACGCCTTCAGCCCAAGGAGGCCGGGTATGTTGTGGGTGCCGCACTCATAGCGGCCGGCATCCGGTTTCAGTGTGAAGTCGTAGGTGCCGTAGTCGTCGGCGTTGATGACGTTCATCCAGCCGATGGACAGAGGCTGGAGTTGCGGGATCAGCTCCCGGCGGACATAGAACAGCCCGGCGCCTTCCGGGCCGAGCAGCCACTTGTGGCCGTCGGCCGCGAGGAAGTCGATACTCATTGCCTGCACGTCCACCGGGAGGGCGCCCAGCGACTGGATTGAATCGACGCAGAAGAGCTTGCCGAGTTTGCGGCAGGCGGTGCCGACGGCCGCCAGGTCGTTTCGCTGGCCCGAGGCGTACTCGACATGCGACAGGGCCACCAGCCTTGTGCGGGGGTGCCGTGCTTCCTGGAGAATTTGCTCGAGCGGCACGCAGCGCGTTCCGTCGGGACGTGATTCCTCGGGCACCATCACCAACTCCACGCCGAGGCGCTGCCGCAGGTCAAACCAGGGGTAGACATTGGCCGGGTACTCGACACTTGTCAGGACAACCCGGTCCCCGGCCGTCCACTGCAGCCCCTTGGCCACGGTCGCGAGCCCCTCCGAAGTGTTCTTGACAAATGCGATCTCGTCGTGGTGGGCATTGACCATCCGGGCGCACAGGTCGCGGAGCTGCTCGATCTGCCGGTGCCAACCGGCCCCGAGATAGGCGGCCGATTCGGCCTGTTGCGCGTATTGGCGAATGGCCTCGGCGGCCGCCCGCGGCAGCGGTGAGACACCGGCGTGATTGAAGAAGTCGTATCGGGACAGGATCGGGAACGCGTCGGCGTTGCCGATCAGCGGGGTGATTGAATCGGTGTTCATGGGGAGGATGATACCGCGAGAGTTCGAGTCCGGCGGCCGGCTCCGCAACACCGGAGCGTTGATGACGAGAGCGTAATGATGGGTGTGTCGCTTGGAATCGCGGTGGTTTCCGGCAAGATTTCCGGTGAGATTTCGGTTGCGAGGTGCCTATGGTCGCGGGTATTGTTACGGCTGACACGTCTGTTTTTTCTATCGCAGCGGACATATATCGAAGATGGCGAGGAGCGGTCATATGCCCGGTGACTTCATGGGTTTCAGGTCGATGGAGACACAAAATGTCGGGGGGGTAATCTTGCACGGGTTTTCGCTGGCCGCCCGTGATTGTCAGGCAAATGACGTATGGGCCTGTCTTACCGGCCGCGCGGCCAACCCGCGCGGAGCGCGGACGATGTTTCGGGAAAACGAGACGGCGTCGCACATGGCGGAGGTTCAGCGGCTGATCCGCGCGCACCTGACGTTTGGCGGGGAGGATATCGTGTTCTGGTTCGACGAACAGATGCTGCTGGTGAGAGTGAACCGGGGGCCGGGCGGGCCGGTGTTGTGGCAGAGTTCGCCGGTGGCGTGCGAGGCGCCGCCGTATGCGAGGACCCAGCGATTCACGTCCAACTGAGTTGCGGCGGCCCCTGTGCGGCGGCCGGGATTGGCCCTAGAATCATGGGAAGAGGTGTCCCATGAGTGTTGTCTGGCAACCGCCGCTGCCGCCCGTGTACCGTCAACTGTCCGACGGCGAACTGCGCCTGCGGATCGCCTCGGCCAGGGAGGCCCTGGCGGGCCGCGCGGTCATCCTGGGGCATCACTACCAGCAGGACGAGATCATCGACTACTCCGATTTCGTCGGCGATTCTCTCGAGTTGTCCCGCGCGGCCGCCGCGCAGAAGGGGATTGAATACGTCGTCTTCTGCGGCGTGCATTTCATGGCCGAGTCGGCCGACATTCTCACCGACTCATCGGTGAAGGTCGTGCTGCCGGACCTCGGCGCCGGTTGCTCGATGGCCGACATGGCCAGCCTCGACCAGACGCTGGACTGCTGGGAGCAGCTTGAGCGAACGTGCCCCGGCCAGACGATCGTGCCGGTCACCTATATGAACTCCTCGGCCGCCATCAAGGCGTTCGTCGGTGAGCATGGCGGCGCGGTATGCACGAGTTCCAATTGCCGCAACGTCCTGGAGTGGGCGTTGGGCAAAGGCACGGAGGCACGGAGGCACGGAGGCACGGAGGGGAGCAGAGTCAAGGTATTGTTCTTCCCCGACCAGCATCTGGGGCGGAACACGGCGTATGCGATGGGGCATCCGCTGGATCGGATGGCACTGTGGGACCCGCGGCTGGATCTCGGCGGCAACAGCGAGGAGGCGATCAGGCAAGCTGACTTCGTGCTGTGGAAAGGGCACTGCTCGGTGCATGCGTTGTTCCGGCCGGAGCACGTGGACCAGGTGCGGGCGAAGTATCCGGGGATGAAGGTGATCGTACATCCCGAGTGTACGTGGGAGGTGGTGCAGAAGGCGGACATGGCGGGCAGCACCGCGTATATCGTCAAGCAGGTGCAGGCGGCGCC
>JBEKVL010000114.1:0-11199 GCA_049514055.1 Tepidisphaeraceae bacterium
CACACCGATTTCCTCGCCGACGTCAAAGGCTTCGGCGGCAATGCCGACACGCTGGTGCAATGGAAATGGGACGACAAGCCACTGACCGAAACCGGCCGGATCCGCCCCGACGCCAATTCCGCTCCCGTGCGCCAGACCAGGGTCGAGATCACCGAGGGCGGGCCCCATGTCCTCTCGGCCACTCTCACCGCCGACGACAAGGTTCGCGTCGACAACACGCGTACCCGCGTCGTCGAAGTGGCGGCCGCCATGCGCGTGCTCATCGTCGAAGGCTCGCGCGGCACGGGTTCCCTCTCCGGTTCGGGCGCATACCTGGAACTATCCCTCGCCCCGCGGAAGGAAATTGACGCGGCCGGCAAGATCCGCTCGTCTACATATGTTGTCCCAGAGGTCATCCCCGACCTGGAGTTCTCCAGCAAAGTCCTCACCGATTACCGCGCGGTGATCCTCACCTCCGTGCCCTCGCTGACCAGCGGCCAGGCCGACCAGCTTGCCCGATTCGTCAGCGCCGGGGGCACGCTGATGCTTTTCATGGGCGACCAGGTCAACGCCGATCTCTACAATGCCGTTCTGCTGCCTCGCAAGCTCATGCCCGGCCGGCTGATCACCCGCAAGACCGTGCCCGCCGATGGCAAGGCGCACACGTTTGACTTCGACCCCAACGGCCCGCTCCACCCTGCGCTCTCCATCTTCAGAGGCGAGCCCAAGACCGGCCTGGACACCGCCCAGATATTCACCTACTACCAGGTCGAAGCCCCGGCCGACACGGTCGTCCTCCGCTACTCCACGGACGCCAAGGCCACACCGGCCGATCCGGCCATCACGCTGCACACGCTCGGTGAGGGTCACGTCGTGTTTTTCTCTTCGACCGCCAACTCCGACTGGAACGCACTGCCCCAGAAGCCCTCCTACATCCCGCTGATCCACGAACTGCTCGCCAACTCCGTGGACCTTGGCGACAAGTGGATGAACCTCACCTGCGGCCAGTCGGTCGAGATCCCCCCGACGCTGAAGATCACGGGCACGCCGGCCCTGCTCAATCCCGCGCGCAAGCCGGTTCCCGTCGACCCGGTCACGCTCGCCAGCGGGGCCGTCGTCTATCGCAGCAAACCGCTCGATAAACCCGGCCTCTATCAACTCAACCTGGGCAACCGCACGGTTCCCATCGCCGTGAATGTTCCTTCCGAGGAGGCCGACCTCCGCACCATTCCCGCGCAGGCCGTCGCCAAAGCGCTTGGCGGCATCGACCTCCAACTGCTGGGGGCTTCATCCCCGGAAGGGGGCTCCGCGATGGACGACTCGACCGATTTCGGCTGGACGCTGATGTTCCTGGTTCTTCTGCTGGCAGGGACGGAATGTTTCCTGGCGATGCACTTCGGACATCACCGCAAACCCACAATTGCGACTGCGACATCCGTTGCGCCAGTCGCAAGAGCGGCGTAGACGCGGGGCAGTTGCCCCGGACATAGCGGGGGATTATGAAGGAAACTTCGTTGGTTTCCGCGCATCAACGGAATAGGATGGATTCGTATGAGTACGCTTGAGCTTCGTCGCAAGATCAAGAATCGTAATGATGCGCTGCCGGAGACATCTCTGGGAGTCGCCGCGGATTTTCTGGCGTGGCTCAGTCAGCACGGAAGCACTGCGGGCGAGGCGACGAAACGCGCGACGCTCGATGAGCGGTTACGAGCTGCCGAGCGAGCTATCGCCACCGGGCGGGTCACGCCAGTCGAGAGGCTCAAGCGGAAGTATTGACATGTACTCGGTCGTCTTATCTCCGGGTGCTCAGCGGTTTTTCGAGGAGGCGGATGCGCCCTTGCAACGACGGTTGGACCGCTGCTTTGTCAACCTGGCTCGCGAGCCGCGTCGCCATGGGAACATCAAGCAATTGAAAGGAAGTCTTCAAGGATATCTGCGCTACCGGGTCGGCGATTGGAGAATAATCGACCGCATCGACGATACCAGCCGCACGATCTTCATTACCGATATCGCGCATTGATATGAAGTGTACGAATGACCGCGGGGCTTGCGATACAGACCGGCTTGCCTTGCTGACCAGTACGATGACTCTGTTGGAACCGTAACACATGCAACGTCTCTGGGAAATCATCCTCGGCCTCGACAAAGGCTTCCTCAGCAAAGAGGGAGAGTTCTCTCTTCAGTTCAACCCGCGGTGGCCGTTTCAGGAAGCGATCGGCGCCTCAGTCTGGAACCTCGTTCTGGTGGTGTTGGCCGCCTTCCTTGTCTGGCAGGTCTACCGTCGCGAGGGACGTTCCCGATCCGCGCGCATCCTGCTGGGCGTGCTGCGGGCCGGACTGCTGGCGTTCCTGATCGCCCTGCTGAACCGTCCATCGCTCACGCTCACGCAGACTCGCAGCGAGCCTTCCTACCTTGCATTCGTGCTCGACGACTCCATCTCCATGCAGGTCCGCGACGCGGGCATTACCGATGACAAACAGGGAACCGCCCGTTTTGACGCCGCGTTAAAGCTCCTCTCCGACGACAACCAGCATTTCCTGCGCAATCTTGCCGGCAAGCATATTCTCAAGTTCTACACCTTTGATCGCGATGCCCAGCCGATTGCCACCGTCGCTCCCGGTGACTTTGCAACCGGCCCTTCTCCAGCCAGCGCCCCCGCATCGCAGCCTTCCAAAATCGACCAGATCCTCGCCGATCTCAAGCCGATCGGTCAGTCGACGCAGATCCTCGCCTCGCTTCGCACGGTCTTGCAGGATCTCCAGGGCAAGCGCGTCGCCGGTGTGGTGTTGTTGACCGATGGCCGATCCTCGCCGCTCGAGACCGTCGGCGACAACATCAAGGCCATCCAGAACTTCGGCATTCACATTTATCCCGTGGCTGTCGGTTCGGACAAGCCGGCGCGCAATCTGGCGATCGACAGCATCGACTTGCAGGAAGCCGCCTTTGCCAGGGACATCGTGGCCGCCCGCGTGAAGCTGCGCTCGGCCGGATTTCCCAAAGGCCACGCTGTCCGCGTTCTGCTCAAGAACAAAGCCACCGGTCAAGCATTGCAGAAATCCGATGGCAAACCGGCGGAAACGACCGTCACACTCGACGGTTCCGGCTCCCAGGATGTCGAGGTCATTTTCAAGCCCACCGAAGTCGGCACGCTCCAGCTTCTGGCCGAGGTTGGCAGGGAACCCGGAGAAGTGGATTACGACGACAACACGTTCCCCGCGCAGATCGCCGTGCTCGACGCCAAGATCAGCCTCCTCTACGTCGATGGCTATCCACGTTGGGAATACCGCTATCTGAAGAACGAGATGATCCGCGACAAGACGGTCGACATCTCCTGCCTCCTGCTGTCGGCCGATACGGGATTTGCCCAGGAAGGCAACAAGCCGATCACGCGCTTCCCGGAGAATCTCTCCGAAATGCTGGCTTACGATGTCGTCCTCTTCGGCGATGTCGATCCACGCAATTTCACGGATGCCCAACTCCAGCTTGTCAACGACTTCGTGGTCAAGAAGAACGGCGGCTTCGGCATGGTCGCCGGCCCGCGCTGGTCGCCCTATGCCTTCCGCAACACGCCGATCGAGGCCATCCTTCCCATTTCCATCGCCCGCACGCCGCCCGATGATTCCGCCGCCCTGACCGTCGGCTGGCGGCCGGTGCTGACCAAGGACGGCGATCAATCCACGATCTTCCGCTTCTTCGAGGACAAGGAGCGCAACACCAGGTTTATCAAGGAAGAACTCCAGCCCGTCTTCTGGTACTGCCGCGGCATCACTGCCAAGCCCGGCGTCGGTGAAGTCTACGCGGAACATCCCAACGATCTCGGCCCCGATGCCCGCAAGGCGCCGATCCTGGTCCTGGGCCGTTTTGGCGGCGGGCGGACGCTCTTCTCCGCGATCGATGATTCCTGGCGCTGGCGCTTCTACACGGGCGAATCCATCTTCGACACCTACTGGGTGCAGCAGCTCCGCTACCTCGCCCGCGCCCGCAAGCTCGGCCAGCGGCAGTTCACGCTCGCCGTCATGCGGCCGTCGTACGAGCTTGGCGAACAAACCCAGGTCAGCCTCCGCCTGCTCGATCCCGACCTTCAGAAGCAACTTCCCGACCAGTTGAGCGTCACACTGGTACAGAAGAACGCCGATGGGACTGAACAGGCCGTCCGCCAGGAAACCCTCCAGAAGCAGGAGGGACAGAGCGATCTGTACATTGCCTCCTGGACCGCCGACAAAGTCGGGCAGTTCGTCGCCCGCGTCACCGCCCTGGCCAATCATGGCGAAGCGGCCGAGGTTCCCGTTGTCGTCAAGGTCCCGAGGCTGGAACTGGTGCAGCCCGATGTGGATCGTGTCACCATCCTCTCCAAGCTTCGCGATCGCGCCCAGAACCCCGGCGACACGGTCAATTCCGAGAAGCTGGTCCTGGCCGATGTCGCGGATATTCCCGCGGTGCGGGCCGAGCTGGCTAAAATACCGAGCGTCGCCGTCGATGTGCCCATTTTCGCCAGCCAGCTTCTCTGGAACGCCCCGCTGGCCATGGTGCTGTTCGTGCTACTTATCACCTTGGAATGGGTGATACGTAAAGGATTCGGGATGTTGTAGGCTGGTTCGTTGTTGTTTGTTCGTTGCTGCTGGTCTTCGGTCGTGCTCTGCCAAAGAACAAACAACAAAGATGAAATAGCGAGGTCGTTATGTCTCAACTCACCTCCAATTCAAGTTCGCAGATCATGGACGCCATCGCCGGGGTTCGCCGCAAGGCTCGCGCCTTCAGCGTGCTCCACGGTTTTGGCGTGGTTCTGGCCAGCGCTGTCGGGCTGCTGCTGGCGGTCGTACTCCTTGACTACATCCTAAATCTGCCGACCGGGCCGCGGCTGGTCTTCGTGGCGGTGGCGGCCGGCGTTGTCGGCGTTCTTGCCTGGCGACGGGTCGCCAAGCCCATTGCCGCCCGGCTTTCACTGGGTGATGTCGCCGGCCACCTCGAAAACGCGTTTCCCGAATTCGATGATCGGCTCCGCAGCACGGTCGATTTCGTCAACAGCGACGTTCCCGGCTCGCCCACGATGAAGGACCACACGATTCGCGAAGCCGAGCGTCTTGCCCTGCAAGTCGATCTTTCCCGGGCTCTGCTCCGCAAGCCGGTGCTGCTGTCCCTGGGCATGGCCATCGCCGCCATCGCCATTGCCGCGATGCTGTCCTTCTCTTTCCAGAACCTTTCCCGCATCGCGATTTCCCGCCTTGGCGGCGCCAGTACCGCCTGGCCCAAGCGATGCCAGATCGAGACCATTGGCCAGATTCCCGCCAAGATCGCCTCCGGGCAGCGACTGGACATGCGGCTCCGCATGATCAAGGGCGACCGCGAGGGTCTCAAGCCCGTCGCCTACGTTCGCTACGACGGCGGCCCGGCCATGCAGGTCATCATGTCCCGCAACGACGACGGAACCTATTCCGCCGCCGTCGACGCCAAGGCCCGCCAGAAGCTCACTGTCTGGATGAAAGCCGGCGACGACCAGACGCTTCCCCGCGAGGTCACCGTCGTCGAGCGCCTCTCCATCCAATCGGTTCAGGCAAGGATCACGCCGCCAGCTTACGCGAAACAGGAAGCCGGCTCGGCCAATCTCACCGAGTCGCCGGCCACGGTTGTCTACGGATGCACGATCGAACTCTCCATCGTCTTCAACAACCCTCTCGCCGCCGACAAGCCTGTCGAGCTCTTATCAGTCAAACCCGACGAGCCTCTGCCCAACGTCGAATGGGCTCGGGCGAACGGTTCGTCGCCCATCGGCAGGTTCACCGCCCTCAATTCCATCCGTTTCCGCGTGCGTGCCCAGGACACCGACCACTTCGAAAACGCCGGCATCGAGGAGTTCGAGATTCTCGTCCGTCCCGACCAACTGCCCACCGTGGTCATCGAGAACCCGCGTGGTCCCGAGGATCGGACGCCCGTCGCGACCGTGCCGCTGGAAGTGATGGCCGAGGATGATTTCGGAATCACCACCATGACGCTGGTTGTGGATCGCATCAACGACAAGAAGCACTGGGACATTCCGCTGGCCAACTGGCAGCAGGTCGAGTCGGCCGGTGAGCGTCACCGCTATCGCCTGCGCCATCCATGGGACTTGTCGCAACTCGCCGACGCCAAGCTCCAGCCCGGCGAGGTGCTGGAATATTTTGTGAAGGTGACCGACAACTACGACTACAACGGCGCCAAGCATGAGCCCGTTGCGTCCGGCAAGCTGAAGATCAACATTATCTCGCAGGAGGCGCTCGCCCAGCAGATCATCGACGCCATGCGCGTCGTGGCCGACCGCACCCGGGCCACGCAGAACACCGAAAACCGCCAGATCCAGGAAACCGGCAACCTCCGCAAGGACACCGAGCAGAAGCCCAGGCTCGACCCCGGCGACCGCACCGCGCTGTCGCGCCTGGCCGAGCAGCAGTCCAGTCTCGCGGCCCAGACCAAGCAGGTGGCCAACCGCGTCGCCGACCTCGAGCAGCGGATGAACGAGAACAAGTCCGACAACAAGGAACTCAAGGACATCGCCAAGGACGTCAAGAATCTTCTGAACGACACGGCCGAGAACGCGATGAACCAGGCGGCCCAGAAGCTCAACGAGGCCGCCCAGAAAGCCGACACCCAGACCGGCAAGAATGACAAGCCGAACAAGGAAGCCACCGAGCAGCGCAACGATGCGATGCAGAAGTCCGAGGGCAAGCAGAAGGAGGCATCGGATCAACTTGGCAAGGCCATCGAGCGCATGAACAACCTGGGCTCGTTCGAGCAGATGCTCAGCAAGGTGCGCGAGGCACTGGCCAACCAGGAGAAGCTGTCCAAACAGACCTCCGACGCCGGCAAGGAGATGATCGGCAAGAAGCCTGAGGAACTGACCGCCGACCAGAAGAAGAAGCTGGACGATATCGCCAAGGAACAGCAGAACCAGGCCAAGAATACTGAGAAGCTGACGCAGGAATTGGACAAGATGTCCAAGCAGAGCCAGAAGTCCGATCCCTCCGGCTCCGAGGCCATGAAGCAGGCATCGCAAACAGCCCAGCAACAGCAGGTCTCCCAGAACCAGCAGCAGGCATCGCAGTCGGCTCAGCAGAACCAGCAGGCCAACGCGCAGGCCAAGCAGAAGCAGGCCGAGCTTGGTCTGCGCATGATGCTCGACACCATGCGCGAGGCCGAGCGCCGCAAGCTCGAACAGCTTGCCCGCGACCTGGCCAAGCTGGAGCAACTTATCAATGAACTGGTCCGCCGCCAGGCCGGCCACAATGTTGACAACCTCCGCATCCAGGACAACGCCAGCGCGACCAAGCTGCTCACCGATGAATTGTTGCAGAAGGCCGAGGTGCTGCGCGACAAGTTCCCCAGCAAACCCACCGGCGAACAACTCAAGGATTTCCAGGCCAACACCGAGCGCCGCACGCGCGACTACACCAAGACGGCCGAGGAAATGCAGAGCGGCGGCGCTGAGATTGCCGCACTGCTCTCCAAGGCGGCCGGCTTTATGGAGCGCGCCGTCGCCCTGATCCGCGACGCCAGTCTGGCCGAGGCATTCGACCCCAGTCAGTCCAAGGCTCTCTCAACGCTGGAGGAAGCCCGCAAGCGCACTGCCGAACTGCTGGCCCAGGCGCAGCAGAAGCTTGACGATGCGAATCGCGAGACCGTCCGCCAGAAGTATGAGAAAATTCGCGAGGAGCAGGCCAAGGTGAACAAGGAGACCCTGCGGATTGACGGCGCTCGCAAGCCCGACGGCTCGCTCGACCGCCGCGATGCCATGTCCCTCGGCAAGCTGCCCGGCCAGCAGGGCGAACTGGCCGACACCACCAAGAAGATCGAGGAAGACCTTTCGGCCCTCGGCGGCATCGTCTACGTCTGGGCCAACAAGGACATTGTCGAGTCCATGAACGAGGTGAAGGATGATCTGGCCAAGCCCACGACGGCCGAGCCCACGCAGACCGAGGAGGCCCGCATCGTCGAGCAACTCGATGCCATGATCCGCAACCTCGCCGAGAAGCCGCACAAGAACGAGATGGAAAAGCCTCCGGGTGGCGGCGGTGGTGGTGGTTCGCCCAAGCCAAAGCTCCCGTCGGAGGCCGAGCTTCGCCTGCTCAAGGAACTCCAGATGGCCGTCAACAAGGCCACGAAGATCCTCGACAAGCTGAAGAACCCGGACAAGCCCAAGCTGGTCAGCCTTGGCGGCCGCCAGGGTGAATTCCGCGGCCTGCTCGACCAACTCCTGCAGAAGGCTTCGGATGGGCAGGTCAAACTCGACCCCGAGCCCGATCCCAAGGAACGCCTGCCCGAAGAGGCCGACACCGCCAAGATCGAGAACCAGGAACTCGACGACTGGCTCAAGGGCGCCAAGAGCGGCGACGACCAATTGACCAGCGACATCAAACAGGCCGGCCAGCGCATGGGCCGATCCCGCCAGCGTCTGGCGCTCGATCACGATCCCGGCAAGACCACGCAGTTAATCCAGGATCGCGTGCTCGACAACCTCGATCACCTCATTCAGCTTGCCCAGGCCCAGCAGGCGCAGGCATCGAGCAAATCCGGCAAGCCCGGCCAGCAGAAGAAGCCCGGCGACCAGCAGGACATGGGCCAGCAGCAGACCGGCCAGTCCCAGCCCAATAACAGCAGTAATCCCGCCCAGAGGGAAGCAACTGGCGGCAGCCAGAGCAACCAGACCGACCCCAACAAGGACATTCGCGAAGGCGCCAGCGAATGGGGCGGCCTGACTCCCCGCGAGCGCCAGGCGATCATCGAAGGCACCCACGAGAAGTCCATCGGCAAGTACGAAAAGATCACCCGTGACTACTACGAGGCCCTGGGTAAGAAGGCGACGCAGCAACCGTAAGCAAGGAAAGAGGCAATAGGAAGAAGGTAGAAGAAAGAGCGCGGATTGGTGTGGCAGAGTGTGTCCGAACGTCATACGTCCGTTTCTATGCAGCGAGTATCGCCATGTGCTTCCCTCGCGCAATCCTCTCCTCCTTTTACCTTGTATCTTTTGTCTTTTCCCTTCCTTCCCTCGCCGCCCAACCGCAGCCCGCGCCAAACAAGCCCACCGGCGACGAACTCACCCCCGCGCAACGCCTCGCCGTCGATCACGGTCTTGCCTGCCTTGCCGCTCAGCAGAAGAACGACGGCTCCTTCTCAGCGCCCGGCATCACCGCCCTCTGCGGTGTCGCCTTCATGTCCGCCGGCAACCTGCCCAACCGCGGCCGCTACGGCCAGCAGGTTCAGAAATGCCTCGACTCCGTTCTGGCGAACGCCCAGGAATCCGGCCTGATCGCGGCCGGGCAGGTGGGCGGACCGCCCATGTACGGCCACGGTTTCGCCACCCTCTTCCTCGCCGAGGTCTACGGCATGACCCCGGACGATTCGGTGAAGGAACGGCTGGCCAAGGCCGTGTCGCTGATCCAGCGCACGCAGAACCAGGAAGGGGGGTGGCGCTACCAGCCGATCCCCTTCGACGCCGACATCTCCGTCACCATTTGTCAGGTCATGGCCCTGCGTGCCGCTCGCGATGCGGGCGTCAAAGTCAACAAGACGACCATAGACCGGGCCATTCAATACGTGCGCCGCTGCCAGAACGGCGATGGCGGCTTCAGCTATATGCCCGGCTCCGGCGGTTCCGGTTTCGCGCGAACTGCCGCCGGCGTCGCCACGCTCTACTACGCCGGCGTCTTCGAAGGCAACGACCTCAATCGCGGCCTGAAGTACCTCAACCAGCTCAACCCGGCCGCCGGTGATGAGTCCTTCTATTTCTACGGCCACTATTATGCCGCCCAGGCCATGTTCCTGGCTGGCGGCGAATACTGGCAACATTACTACCCGGCCATCCGCGACCAACTCGTCCAGCGTCAGGACAAGGCCAGCGGCGCCTGGTCCGGCGGCGAAGCCGGCGCCGACTACGGGACCGCCATGGCGCTGATCGTCCTGCAGATGCCCAATCGGTATCTGCCCGTTTTCCATGGGAAAGGGCCGGGGGCGTGAGCATTCAAAGTGCAAAATGAAAAGTGCAAAATGAAGTGACGAGTGCAGAATAGAATGAAAAATGTAGAATGCGGACTCTGGTTTGAAACTCGCCTGCGATCCGGGGCTAATAGATGTTGGAGACGAATTATGAACGCCGAGCAAACGACCCGACGCACGATACTGCAACGGGCATGTAGTTCATTTTGCATTTTGTATTCTGGAGGTTTCACTTCCGTTCGCGCCGCCGAGCCACCCGCGGCCAAGCCCGCCGCGGACATCGCCGCCCGTCCCAACCAGGTGGTGGGCAACGAAATCACGGACAAGCAGAAAGCGTCGGTGGAGAAAGGCCTGGCCTGGCTCGCCTCCCAGCAGGCCAAATCCGGCGCCTATGGCTCCAACTACGGCGGTGCCAGCGGCCACGCGGGCATCACGGCGCTGGCGGGTCTGGCGTTCATGTCGGCCGGTAATCTCCCCACTCGCGGCAAATACGGCGAGAACGTCCAGAAGTGCCTCGAATACACCCTCGCTTCCTGCCAGGAATCCGGCCTGATCGCCTCCGACAACGCCCACGGCGCGATGTACGGCCATGGCTTTGCCACGCTCTTCATCGGTGAAATCTACGGCATGGCCCCCGATGACGAGGTGAAGGAAAAGCTACAGAAGGCCGTGAAACTCATCGAACGTTGCCAGAACAACGAAGGCGGCTGGCGCTACATGCCCGTGGCCGCCGACGCCGACATCTCGGTCACCATCTGCCAGGTCATGGCCCTCCGCGCCGCCCGCGACGCCGGGCTCAAGGTCAACAAGACCACGATCGACAAGGCCATCCAGTACGTCAAACACTGCCAGAACGCCGACGGCGGCTTCTCCTACATTGCCGGTCAGGGTTCCGGCTCCGGCTACGCCCGCACCGGGGCCGGCGTTGCCACGCTCTACTATGCCGGCATCTTCGAGGGTAACGATCTCAAGCGAGGCCTCGATTTCCTCAAACAGTTCGTCGTGCCCGGCAAGGCCATCCACGACGGCGGCATGGAAGGCATGTATTTCTACGGCAACTACTACGTCACCCAGGCCATGTTCCTCGCCGGCGGCGAATACTGGGAGAAATTCTACCCCTTCATCCGCGACCAGCTCATCCAGCGCCAGCAGGCCGGCGGATCCTGGAGCGGCGAAGCCGGCGACCACTACGCCACCGCCATGGCCCTCATCAGTCTGCAAATGCCCAACCGGTATTTGCCGGTGTTCCATGGAAAG
>JBEKVL010000115.1:0-11160 GCA_049514055.1 Tepidisphaeraceae bacterium
AGGTGTTGCTGAACCTGGACAGCGGGGCCACGCTGACTCTCGACAAGGTCACCAACATCTCGCCTGGTCCCGCCGCGCAAGCCACGGCCGCTGGCACGGTGGTTGCTCAATGAGCCTGTTGGAGCGACAGACCCGCCTGCAATGCCGATGAACGCGGGCCGCACTGACAGAGATGCGCATGGATGCGCAAAACCAGCCCCGGAGTGGGGGCAAGGACGTGAAAGCACGAGGCGAGTTCCATGGCATTTTCAAACACGCTGTTTGCCGGCCTTTCAGGTCTGGATACGAATGAGACCCGGCTCAACATCGTCGCCAACAACATCGCCAACTCCAACACGGTTGGTTTCAAGGCCACCCGCGCCCTCTTCAAACCGCAATTCTACGTTACCGACTCCAGTGGCTCGCAGCCGACGACCGACAACGGGGGCACGAACCCCAGCCAGCGGGGGCTGGGTGTCACGGTCGCATCGCTCGAGAAGAACTTCAATCAGGGCTCGATCGAAACCACCGGCAAGACCACCGATCTCGCGCTTAACGGCAATGGTTTCTTTATCGTCAAGTCCGACGAGACCAAGTACACGCGGGATGGTTCGTTCGAACTTGACGCCAACAACAACCTGGTCACCGGCGCCGGCGACTTCGTGCAGGGGTACAGTGTCGACGCCAACTACAACCTCGTTACCACCGGCCTGACCAAACTCGCGATTCCCCTGGGCACGGCCACGACAGCACAGGCCACATCCAAAGCCAGTTTCGAGGGGAATCTCGATGCCTCAGGTTCGCTGGCCACGGGGTCGAGTGTGCTCCTGGGCACATCGTGGACGAGTGCGAGCGGTGCCCCGACAGACGCCACGCTGCTCACCGATCTTCAGAACGCGGATGGCTCCTCGCCGTTCAGCGCAGGCGATACGCTGACTTTCTCCGGCCGCAAGGGCGACCAGAACCTCACCAGTACAACCTTCAATGTCACCGCCACGTCGACCGTGGCCGATCTGTCGGCGTTCATGCAGAATTCGCTCGGTATCAATACCGCCGTCCAGGCTTCTTCCTCAACGGTTCCGACTCCCGGCGTCACGCTCGAAGCGGACGCAACCAATGCGTCGTACGCGCACCTGGTGATTGCGGGCAATGCCGGAGCGGGCAATCAGATCGCACTGGATCCGGGGTGCATCAAGAAGCAGGACGGCACTCTTCCCATCGCCTTTGCGACCGGGACCAACACCGCGGGGCAGGCCGACAATCCCGTGGGCGAAAGCATACACACCGGATTCACTGCATACGACTCGCTGGGCACGCCGCTGCAGATGGACGTGACGATCACCAAGGAGTCCCAGGATTCCAATGGAACAACCTGGAGATTCTACGTCAATTCGTCCGATAACATTACGGCGACGGGCGTGGTTCCGGCCGTGGCCACCGGCACGCTCCCTTTTGGAACAGATGGGAAACTACGGGCCTCGACCGGGACGCAGGTAGCACTCAATCGTTTCGGTACGGGAGCGGCGACTCCACTGAGCACGAACCTGGATTTCTCGCAGATGACGAGTTTCGCCAGCCAGACGTCGGACCTGAGCATGAGTGCCCAGGACGGTTCGCCGGTCGGGCAGTTGAGCAGTTTTTCTGTCGGCGGCGATGGCAGGATCACCGGCGTGTTCTCGAACGGCATCAGCCGGACAATCGGGCAGGTTGCCGTGGCCACGTTCGTCAATCCGCAGGGGCTTGTGGATCGTGGCGGCAACATGTATGTCGAGGCGGCCAATAGCGGCGCGGCCGTTATCGGCACGCCGGGCGGCCTGGGCGTGGCCACGGTCGTGTCGGGCGCGCTGGAACTGAGCAACGTGGATCTGTCCGAGGAATTCACCAACATGATCATCGCGTCGACCGGGTACAGCGCCTCGTCCCGCGTGATCTCGACGGCCAGCCAGCTCATGACGGATTTGTTGAACTCGTCACGATGACGGGCGGATATTGCGGAGTTCCGGACGTTCCGGTTCCCCGCGGCAACGGCAAAAGTAGCCCCTGCGACAGAAGTGTTTATTCTGCTGTCGCGGGGGCGCTTTTATGGGACATACGTATGATCCAACTCACCCGACTCAACGGCCAGGCGTTCGTCGTTAACGCCGAGAAGATCCGCTACGTGGAAGCCACACCCGATACCATTGTCTGCACCGACCACGGCGAGAAGCTCATGGTCCGTGAGTCGCTCCAGGAAGTGATCCGCCGGGCCATTGACTATGCCCGTACGATTCGCCGGCCGATCGCGGACTGAACCGTGCAGGCGAGCCGATCGAACCGCCCGAGACGCGTTCGCCGTGCCCGGTCGCGTTTTTTGCAGGCAAACCCCGGGGGCCAATCTGCCGATAATCCTCACAGGCGTGGATCGCGCGCCCGATCAGCGCGGTTGAAGTGCCGTGGCATTGTGATGCGGGCTTGCAGCCCGCACCCATCCGCGGAAGCAGGCTGGAAGCCTGCACCACAGGTTCAGCCGCGATGCTCCCCGCCCGCCGGCCGTGAATGCGGAGATTTGCGATGGCAGAGAAAGAACGCAAAGAAGCGACACCCGACCCCGAACCCGCTGCTTCCCCCAAGGAGAAGAAGGGCGGCGGAAAGCTCGGCGGACTGCCGGTCATGCTTGGCGTGGTGATGATTGTCGAGGCGGCGGTGATCTTCGCCGGCGTCAAGTTCATGGGCGGCTTGCCCAAGACCGCCGGTGCCGAGCCCGTCGCGGAAGCATCGGGTGGCCACGGCGAGTCGGCCGCGGCGACCGGCGGGCATGGCGAGGAGGGTGGTGGTGGCGAGCATGCCAAGGTCGATCCGAAGAAGGTCGTCGAGATCACGGTGATCGAGTTCAAGGCCCCGAATCGTGCGACCGGGACCACCTATATCTATGATGTGAAGATCGCCGTCACGACCAGGGCGGAGAACAAGGATAAAGTGTCGGCGGGCATCACGGACAGATCGGCCACGATCATGGATCGCATTCGCACCATCATTGCCCAGACGGATCCGGCCAAACTCGGTGGGGGGCAGGAGCCGGGCCTCGAGACCCTTCGGCGGCAGATCAAGCATCAGTTGGAAGAGATCATCGGGGAAGGACTCATCGACGAGGTGGTCATTCCCAAGTGCATTCCCTACCGGGCCGACTTCTGAGCGGCCCCGGGTTTCCCGCCTTCGGCAACGGACGTTCCAATAACTTCCCCGGTTCTTTGATTGGGTGGCACGGGCCAGCACGCTTGCCCGTGCGTAGGGGCAAGGGTGCTGGCCCATGCACCCCGGCACTTGCCCTGCCTGAAATCGGGAAACTATCCCGCCCGCGTTGCTCTATCGGCGTATGTCCACGATTCGTCCAATAATCCGCAAGATTTCTGCGGCAGAAAGACGTTTTCGCTGGCGTGGGCATGTGCCGCGTGGTATAATAGTCCCCCAGTTAGCCAAGGAACTGAAGGAGTTGCCTTTTCGCCAAGGATGGTGAACCATGGCAGACGATAGTCCCTCCGACCCTAATGCGAGTCCGCCCCCGCCTAATGCCGCGATCGATCTTGATTCGGGTGGTGTCGATCAGGCCGCCATCGATGATCTTCTGAAACAGGCGAGTTTTGAAGATGTGGCAGCGGCGGACGCTTCACCAGGCCGCAGCGCGGCGCCTGCCGGGGACCTTGCCGGGCAGGTTCCGGGTGGTGCCGCGGCGGATGCTCTTCCCGCCGGCCAGGAATTCTCGCTTCCGAATCTGCAGCAGGTCATGGCCGACGCGGCGGTCAGCGGCATCGACCTGCTTCGCGATGTCGATCTGAATGTGAAGATCGAACTCGGCCGCGCCCGGATGATGGTCGAGGAAGTTCTCAAACTCGGGGAGGGCTCGGTGGTCGAGCTCGACAAGCTCGCGGGCGATCCGGTCGACATCTTGGTCAATGACCGTCTCGTCGCCCACGGCGAGGTTCTTGTCCTCAACGATAACTTCTGTGTCCGCATCAACGAGATCGTGGCCGGGCTTCAGGAAGAGGGCCAGTAAGCGATGCGCGTGCCTCCATCCGTCATTCTGCTTGTGGCCGCGCTGCCCTGGGTGCAGGGCGCAAGTCCGGCGACTCAGCCGGCCTCGCGGCCCGCGATTGCCGCCCTGAGCGACTTTGACGGCGTGCCCACCAACTTCCACAGGGGCGACGCCGCCAGGGGAGCATCTGCGAAGAATGAGAAGCAGGCCGCGGATACGTCATTTGGCTACACGCGCTGGGTGCTCTCGCTTGGCGCCGTGCTGGGGCTGATCTTTGCCGCCAAGTACGCGGGACAGCGGCTGATGGGCCTGCAGCCGCACGCGGGCGCCGGGGCGATCAGCGTGCTGTGCCGCCAGAGTCTGGCACCGCGGCAACAATTGATGCTCGTTCAGGTCGGCCGGCGTGTCGTGCTGGTGGCCGCCACCGGGGCGCAAATGAACACACTGGCTGAAATCAGTGATCCCGATGAGATTGCCGAGATCGTTGCCCAGGCAGGCAAGCGGCGGCTAGCGGCGGCCGCGTCGTTTGGCTCGATGTTCGGCAGGGCGGCCGACGCCTACGAGGCGCCGCTGGAGGAGTCGCAGACTCCGCCGCCCCCCGAGGAAGCCTCCGCCGGCGCCGAGTTGTCGGCCGCGCGCAACGAACTGTCGAATCTCTTGCAGAAAGTCCGTCTGGTCTCCAGCGTCGCCAAACGTCCCTGAGAACTTGGATATGAGCATGCATGTCAGCGCCAATCCATTCCGCAAAGTCCTCTGCCTGGCCATGCTGCTCGCCGGGCTGCTTGTGTCCGGTTCGGCCTTGGCGCAGGACTCCGGCGTGACCTCGCCGACGCCGCGGACTCCGCCAAGCCGTACCGGTGCCGCGGACACCGTTCCTGCAAATATGCCGGCCGGAATCGATTCCGCGAAATCGCTCGGCCTGCCCGATCTGACCAAACGGGAGACATTCTCCTCGGCCCTTCAGCTCGTGATGCTGCTGACGGTCCTCTCGCTCGCACCGGCGATTCTGATCATGATGACGAGTTTCACGCGTATCGTCATCGTGCTCTCGCTGCTTCGCCAGGCATTGGGCACAGCCTCGCTGCCGCCGAACCAGGTGCTGGTCGCCCTGTCGCTGTTCATGACCTTTCTGGTGATGGGCCCGACGTTCAGCAAGGTCAATACCCTGGCGTTGCAGCCGTACCTGGACGGCCACATCAGCCAGAAGGAAGCGCTGGGACAGGCGCAGGTCCCCTTACGCGACTTCATGATCCACCAGATCGAGAACACGGGCAACAAGGAAGACGTCCTGTTGTTCACCGACTATGCCGGCAAGCCCGAGCCCAAGACCTGGGGCGAGGTTCCGACCCTGACGCTCATCCCGGCGTTCATGCTCAGTGAACTCAAGACGGCATTCCTGCTGGGCTTCAAGATTTATCTGCCGTTCTTGATCGTCGACATGGTGATCTCGGCATTGCTGATCAGCATGGGCATGATGATGCTCCCGCCGGTGCTGGTGTCATTGCCATTTAAGTTGCTTTTGTTTGTGCTCGTGGACGGTTGGCGCTTGATTAGCGCGAGTCTGATCGGTAGCTTTGTTACTTCGTAGGAAATTATCGGACGGGCGCCGGCGGGATCTTTAACGGATTAAAGGTCTGCCGGTCGCGCAAGGATGTGCAGTCCGATTCGTTGTCGCCCCCTCCAAGGCTCGTGCGACGACACTCACGGAAGGGTGTGAGCCATGTCCATCGAACAGGCCGGCGAACTGGTTCGCCAGACGCTGCTGCTTGCATTGATGATCTCCGCGCCGCTGCTGGTCGTGGGTCTGGTCGTGGGTCTGGTGATCTCGCTTCTCCAGGCCGTGACGCAGATCCAGGAACAGACCATCGTGTTCGTCCCCAAGATTCTCGCCATGGTCGGGGCGGCCGTGGTCGTCATGCCGTGGATCGCCTCGAAACTGGTGTCGTTTACGCAACAGCTATGGACAGGAGCATTGTAGGGTCCGCATTGCGGATCGTTCCTTGGGCCGGATTACGGAAAATGGTCCGCCATGCGGACCCTACGGATCGAATTGCCATGCCCATCGAGTCGCTTCTCAGTTTCGTCCCCGCTTTCGTGCTGGCGTTCTTCCGAATGGCCGGCATGATGCTCGCCGCGCCGATCCTCGGCGGCGGTCGCGTTCCCACGCGAGTGAAGCTGATCATGGCGCTGGTCATGGCCCTGGCGGCCACGCCGATGATCCGCCTGCCGGACGGCCTGCCTCTGAGTGAGTGGCAACTGGCTGCGGGCATTGCCGGCGAGCTTGTTTTCGGACTGGCCATCGGCGTCATGCTCAACCTTTCTTTCATCGCGGTGAACTGGGCGGGCGACATCATCGGCCAGCAGATGGGCCTGGGCATCGGCCAGGTGCTCGACCCGCAGTCGGGTCAGTCCGGCGCCGTGGTGGGCGACCTCTATTTCATGTTCACGCTGGTGCTCTTCCTGATCGTCGGCGGGCATCGCGCGTTCTTCGCCGGAGTGCTGGGCAGTTTCCGGACGCTTCCGCCCCTTTCGCTGGGCATGGACACCAACCTTCTTGATGTGGTGATCGGGCTGCTCTCGTCGGCCACGACGATGGCGATGCGTCTGGCCGGGCCGATTCTCGTCACCATGCTGGTCATCGACGTCGTGCTCGGGTTCCTGGGCCGGACCATGCCGCAGCTCAATATCCTGACCGCCGGCCTCTCGCTGCGGACGGTCGTGGGAATGATCGTGCTTGTGCTCACGCTGGCCACCGCCAGCGATGCGATACGGGAGTCGCTGTTTACGTCGCTGGACGAGGTTCGCGCGATGCTGTTGTAGCGTCGCAAACAAGACAGACAGGAATGTCTGTCCTACTGGAAAAGAGACAGGCAGGAATGTCTGTCCCACCGGATGCCGGAGTGCAGCGGCAGCGGTTTTGGAGAATCGAATGGCTGAGGAATTTGAGGACAAGACGGAGGCCCCGACGCCACGGCGTCGCGAGGAAGCCCGCGAGCAGGGCCAGGTGGTCCGCTCGCAGGACCTCATTGCCGCCGCGATGATCCTCGGCTTCCTGCTGCTGCTCCAGGGCTTCGGTTCCCGTCTGATCGGCTCGCTCCGGGCCGTCACCGAGCGCCTGCTCGCGCCCGAGTTCTTCTCCAACGTGCGCTCGGGCCCGTTCGAACCCGCCGCAGCGCACCTGCTGGCCAACATCGGTGTGGCCCTGCTGCCGATCATGCTGGGCGCGATGCTGCTTGGGGTAATCATGAACGTCGCCCAAGTCGGGTTTCTCATCAGCTTCGAGCGAATTCAGTTCAACTTCGGCACTCTCAACCCCATGCAGGGCTTCTCCCGGCTCCTCGCCAGCGGCCGGGGCCTGGCCCATCTGGTGATGAACCTGCTCAAGGTCGGACTGGTGCTGGCCATCGCGTGGACAGCCGTTCGCGGGCGGCTCGGGCAGATCGTTACCCTCCAACAGCTCGACTACCTGAGCGCCTTTGGCTTGGGGATGTCGGTGGTTTTCGCCATCGCCCTGCGCATCTCCGTCCTGTTGCTGGTCCTGGCCGCCCTGGACTACGCCTACGAGCGGTTCAGCCACGAGCGGAAACTCCGCATGACCAAGCAGGAGATCAAGGAGGAGATGCGGCACATGGAAGGCGACCCCAAGGTCAAGCAGCGCCGCCGCTCCATCGCATTACAGCTTGTCAACAAGCGATTGAAGAAAGACGTGCCGACCGCCGACGTGGTGGTTACCAACCCCACCCACTTCGCCATCGCGCTGAAGTACGACTCCGACGCCATGCACGCCCCCCGCGTTGTCGCCAAGGGAGCCGACCTCATGGCCAAGCGCATCCGCGAGCTGGCCATCGCGGCCGGTGTGCCGATCGTGGAACGCGCCCCGCTCGCCCGCGCGCTCTATCGCACCTGCGACGTCGGCGACGAGATCCCCGAGCAATTCTACTCCGCCGTGGCGGAGATACTGGCATATGTCTATGAACTGACTGGCAAGATCAAACGGAGACAGAAAGTCGCGTGAGGCAAATGACGAATCTCGAAATCCGAATTACGAATGAAACCCGAATGGCCGAATGCCCAATGGCAGCCGGCGGGCATGGATGGTCTCTCGGAAGACGCACGCTGACCACAAACTGTCATCCGGAGCGTGCTCGCGGAGGATCCGGCCGCGAAGCCCAAAGCCAGATGCTTCGCGAGTACGCACCGCATGACATCTGCCGCCACGCACGTTTCGATCATCCGTCATTGCTCGTTAATCTGTCATTCGAATCTCGAGTTTCGAGTCCGGGAGCGTGAGCGACCCCTATGGCTCTTTCTTTAGCCGCCAACCCGATCCTCTTCCGGCTGCACCAGAACCGCGGCCTGCTCTTTCCCGCGGCCTTCATCAGCCTGTTGTTCGTCATTCTGGTGCCGCTGCCGACATTCCTGCTTGACATCCTGCTGGTGTTGAACCTCGCGCTTTCCACGATCGTGCTCGTCACCACCGTCTTCGTCCAGTCGCCCCTTGAGTTCAGTGTCTTCCCGTCCCTGCTGCTCGGTACGACCCTCTTCCGCCTCGTGCTTAACGCCGCCACCACCCGACTGATTCTCACTGTCGGCGAACGCGGCGGCGACCCGCTCCACGGCGCCGGCGAAGTCGTGCTCGGCTTCTCCAATTTCGTCGCGGGCGGTTCGCTGGCCGTCGGCGTCATCATCTTCCTCATCATCGTCGTCATCCAGTTCGTCGTGATCACCAAGGGCGCCACGCGCATCTCAGAAGTGGCCGCCAGGTTCGTGCTCGACGCCATGCCCGGCAAGCAGATGGCCATCGACGCCGACGTCAACGCCGGCACCATCGATGAAACCGAGGCCCGCCGCCGCCGGGCGGCCATCGCCCAGGAGGCCGACTTCTACGGCGCCATGGACGGTGCATCCAAGTTCGTCCGTGGCGACGCCATCGCCGCCATCGTCATCGTCATCGTCAACATCTTCGGCGGCCTCTATGTCGGCATGTTCCAGCACGGCTGGGATCTGATGACCTGCCTCGATCTCTATACCAAGCTGACCATCGGCGACGGCCTGGTCTCGCAGATCCCCGCGTTCATCGTCTCCCTGGCTTCCGGCCTGATCGTCACGCGTTCCTCCAGCCGATCCAACCTCGGCGATGAAATCATCTCGCAGGTGTTGGCCAAGCCCAGGGCGCTCCTGGTCACCGCCTGCTTCCTTGGCCTGATGACCTTCACACAGCTTCCCAAGCTGCCGCTCTTTACTCTCGGCGCCTGCTGCGGCGGCCTGGCGTGGCTGCTGGCCCGGAGCGAGCGTCGCGCCGCCACCGAGACGGCCCGGCAGGAGCGAAACCAACAGGCGAAAAAGGAGCCCGACAAAGTCGAGAAACTGCTCGAACTCGACACCATGGAGATCGAGGTCGGCGTGGGCCTCGTCAAGATCATCGACCCCGGCCGCGGCGGCGACCTGCTCGACCGCATCAACCTCATCCGCCGCCAGATTGCGGGCGAGCTCGGCATTGTCGTGCCGCCCATCCGCATTCGCGACAACATGCAGCTCTCGGCCAACGACTACATCGTCCGCATCAAGGGCCAGACTGTCGCCCGCGGCGTCACCTATCCCGAGCAATTCCTCGCCATGGACAACGGCGCCGTTTCCGGTTCCATTCCCGGTGCCGAGCAGACCATCGAACCGGCCTTCGGCCTTCCCGCCTACTGGATCACCGAAAGCCAGCGGGCACAGGCCGAATTGCTGAATTACACCGTCGTCGATGCCACCAGCGTGCTGGCCACGCACCTCACCGAGGTCATCAAGACGCATTCGCACGAACTGCTGTCGCGGCAGGAACTCAAGAACCTTCTGGATAACCTCAAGGTCCGCGTGCCGGCCCTGGTGGAGGAAGTTGTTCCCAGCCAGGTCAAGCCCGGCGAGCTGCAGCGTGTCTGCCAGAACCTGCTCCGCGAGCGCGTGCCCATCCGCGACCTCGAGACCATTCTCGAAACCCTGGGCGACTATTCCTCCCGCACCAAGGACCTCGAAGTCCTCACCGAGTACGTCCGCAATGCGCTGGGCCGCAGCATCTGCAAACAATATGTCGACGATCGCGACCATCTCTGGTGCGTCACGCTCGACCCGGCACTTGAGGACCTCGTCAACGGGCACATCGAGCGATCCGAACGCGGCTCGACCAACACCATGCCGCCCCGAACCGCGCAGCAGATCGTGCAGCAGATCGCCGCCAAGGCCGCCGAACTCACGCAGACCGGCCGGTCGGCCGTCGTGCTTTGCAGCCCCCATGTGCGCGGGGCCGTCCGCCGCATGATTGAAAACGCCATGCCGCACGCCGCCGTGCTGGCATACAACGAGATTGTCCCGGATGTGAAGGTCGAGGCCGTCGGGATTGCAGGCCTCAATGGATGAGTGGATTTTGGGCAGGGCTTATGGATATGCGAACCTTCTCAGCATCGACCATGGTTGAAGCCCTCAACAAGGTGAAAGCCGAGTTGGGCCGCGACGCGGTCATCATGCATACCCGCACCTATACGCGTAAGCGCTGGCTCGGGCTCCGCAGCCAGGAGATCGTCGAGGTCACCGCCGGCAACGGCGTCCGGGCATACCGGCCGCGCGCCGCCACGCCCGCGCCCGTCTCCAGTCCGGCCGCCGACCCGCCCGTCGACACCGCATCCGCCGCCCGGACTCTCCTGCAGACCCCCGCGGCCTCCAGCGCGTTCATGATGGGCCTCCAGAGCGAGGTCGTGACGCTCAAGACCGCGGTGATGGATCTGGTCCGCGAGACCCGCGCCGCCCACACCCCGGCGGTTCCCGAGGAGCTCTTCGAGCACTACCTCCAGCTCATCCGCAACCAGGTCGAGCAGGAACTCGCGGCCGACCTCGTCCGCGACCTGCGGCTGAGCCTTCGCCCCGAGCACCTGAAGAACGAGGACTTTGTCCGCGAACGTCTCGCCGAGCGGATCGAGAAACTCCTGCCCACCACCGGTCCGATCATCCGCACCAAGAGCACCGGCCCGCATGTCGTCGCCCTGATCGGCCCGACCGGCGTCGGCAAGACCACGACCATCGCCAAACTGGCGGCCACTCTCAAGCTTCGCGAGGGCCGCCGCGTGGGTCTGGTCACCATCGACACCTACCGCATCGCCGCCGTCGATCAGCTCAAGAAATACGCCGACATCCTC
>JBEKVL010000116.1:0-11135 GCA_049514055.1 Tepidisphaeraceae bacterium
TCTCGCAGAACTGAGGTCCGCTCCCAACCCATCCCAGTCTTGGCTTGCGACGTCTCCCGCCGTCACGGCGATCGGCTACACTCTGTCACCCAGAACCGCCTCGATTTGAACCACGCCCGCTTTTGACACGGTTTTTCAGCCTCGCCAACCCCGCCCCTGGCGTCTAACCCCTTGTGCCCCATCCGCTTGCGATTTTCCATGTCCCGCCGAAACAACTTTTCTCGCCCTGCCGCCTTGTCCCAAGCCCATTTTGACTCCATCACCAGTTTCGTGATATACTGCATACTGCATAATAGATGATGGTGATTGAGATTGATGATCCTCTTGCCCGCCGATTGCAGCAAGCCGCCGCTTCGGAAGGCTCGCAGCCTGACGTTCTGGCCAAGCGGTTGCTCGACAAGACCCTTCCCTTGCCGAACCGGGCCACGCTCGCCCTGTTGGCTCAATGGGAAGCCGACGAAGCGCCCGCCGATTCTGCCGAACGGGCACGCCGACAGGTCGAAGGGGAACAATTCATGCAGGAACTCGCCGCCGACCGGGTCGAGTCCGAAGGCGCTGGGGCACGGAAACTCTGGCCATGATCCGATCCCTCATACTGGGAAATGCCATTCGGGACAGGTTTGTTTGCCATGCAGGAACACGATCCTGGCCCTAATTGTTACTTGTGGAGCCGTCTTTCCCGAGGTCACACTTGGAGAGTGCCGGTGTGTCGGAGTACCGCCACCATGGGCTGTAAGCCCATGCCACCAAAAGTAGTCACGCCCCGCGCACACGGGCGACAATCGTGGAGATTTCGCTGCTGCGGGCGTGAATGACCAGCGTGTCGCCGGAACCGAGCATGGTGCCGGACGCCGGCGGGGACTGGACCGTGCCGTCGGTGCTGGTGCGGGCCAGCGCGCGGACGGGGAGTTCTCGCTCGAGCCAGGCGATGTCGTGGCCGATCATTTCACTGCGGTCGCCGATGCGGATTTCGGCCGAGACGTGCGGGATGCCGGCGATCATGTCGGTGGAGAGGATCCGGGTGTCCAGCGCCATCGCGGCGACCATGGGGGCGGCCAGGGCGGAGGCGGAGAAGGCGGCGTCGATGGTGAGGGCGCCGGCGATTTTGGACGCGATCTGCTGGTCGAAGAGCCGCATGATGATGCGGATCGCGGGGTTCATCCGCCGGGAATCGAGGGCGACTTCGAGATTGGCCATGTCGTCGTTGGTGGCGATGATGACCACGCGGGCGGTGGCGATGCCGGCGTCCACAAGGGCCTGGTCCTCGCGCATGTCGCGAAGCAAGACGGGTATGCCGAACTCGCGGGCCTGGGGGACGAACCGGCCGTTCTCGTCGCGTTCGATGGCGACGACGGGGATTTTCGCGACCACGAGTTGTTCGAGCACGCGATAGCCCAGATGCCCGATGCCGCAGAGGACGACATGATCGTGATAGGTTGCAGCCATGACGCGCATCCATTCCTTTTCCCCGTGTCGCCAGGAGACCAGGAGCATGGCCAGCCGGATGACGCCCTCGCCGATGACGATGCCGCCCGCGACGGGGAAGAGGGCGTTCATCACCATCAGATACCAGACGTCTGGAGAGCTGTAGGGCGACTGGGCCAGCAGCGACATCCAGGCGGCGTAGAGGGCTTTGGCCGGTCCGGGGCGCGGGGCGCCTAGCCAATCCTGCGGGGTGAGCATCAGGAGCAGCGCGCCGAAGACCACGATGGCGACCAGAGCGAAGAGCGTGCCGCGGAACTCGACGAGCATGGCGCGGAAGTAGAGCAGTGTGGTCAACAGGCGCCGGCGAACGGGGATTCCCGGCGGGCGGATGAGGGTTGCGGTGGTTCCAGTCGTGCCGGCCATAAGGCGTTCCCGACAAATCAGATGGCCCGTTGTGCGGCCTTGAACGAGCCGAAGCGGCGGATGGCCGCCCCGTAGAGGGCGGAGTAGCTCGCGCGGATGAGCTTTCCGGAGAAGTCCGGCCGTTTCCTTGCGAGCGACCGCAGTTCGGTAAGGATGCTGTCGCGCGTCCAGCGGCGACGGCGGCGTACGGCGGCGGGTTCGACCCTCGCCGCCTTAAGGGCCGCATCGTAGGAACCGAACAGCCGCAGGGCCGCGGCGTGGATGCCGGGGTCGCTCTTCTGGAGATCGCCGCTACTCATGGGCCGGCCGGCGCGGTGCAGCGTCCCGATCGCGGCCGTCAGAGCGTCCTTCGTCCAGCGGCGATAGAGGGCGACCTTGCCCACATCGACCCCGGCCGCCGCGAGGGCCTTGTTCCATGAGCCAAAGAGGCGCTTCTGGAGCGAGGCGAAGGCGGCGTGGCCGAGTTCGTCGTGGCGTTTGCTGACGGCGCCCCAGTTCAGTTCCTGGCCTGCGCGTCTGGCTTTCCCGATCAGTTCGACGATGCGTTTGGCGCTCCAGCGCGGGCGGCGGGTGACATCGGCATAGTCGAAGCCGGATTCCTCAACAGCCTGGCGGAACGATCCGAAGTGATAGGCGGCGGCCGACACCAGCGCCTGATTCCGCCTCGCCAGGCGGTTGTAGGACACGTCTTGGCCTTTTTGGTGGAGGCGGACGATTTCAGAGATAATGCGTTGTTTGTTCCAGCCGGGTTTCCTAGTATTCACAATAGATGTAGTATACTTGGTGGTCGTGGTTTGTCACCTGGTGGATTAGCGGGTGACAGACAGGAATGTCTGTCCTGCCGTGGCGAGACAGACAGGAATGTCTGTCCTACTGAATTGGCACGTTGCGCATGAGCAAACATAAGAAGGACTTCCGAGCCAAGGATCTCACGGCCCGTTACATGATGGGCGACGTGGACGAGGACCGTGACGAGCCGCAGGAACGGTTCTCCGCGCGCACCGGCAAGCTGGCGCAACAGCGTAAGATCGAGCAGACGGCGCTGATGCGGGCGGCCGAAGAGGCCGCATCCGGGATCGTTGTCGAGGCCCTGCCGCTCGGCCAGGTCGTGCAGGTCTACTCGCTTTACTACGAGGTGGAGGCCGGCGACGCCCTGCATCTATGCGTGCTGCGGAAGACCTTGTCGAAAATCCTGGAGACCCCGCTGGTGGTGGGCGACCGTGTGCGCTTCCGGGACATTCCCGAGCGAGATGAACTCGGCCGGCAGGAAGCCGTGATCGAACACCTCGAGCCGCGCCAGACCGTGTTGTCGCGATCCGATTCGTTCAAGGGGATGGACCAGCACCCGATCGTGGCCAACGCGGACCAGATGCTGATCGTGGTCTCCCTGCGCGAGCCGGAGCCCAAGTGGGGCCTCGTGGACCGGATGATCGTCGCCGCGAAATCCGGCGGTCTCAAACCCATCGTCTGCATCAATAAAGTCGACCTCACCGACCCGCACGTCGCCGATGACGACATCATCCTGGCCGGCGAGGTGGCCGAACACTACCGCGGCCTGGGCCTCGAGGTACTGCGAACGTCGGTCATCACCCGCGAGGGGATCGACGCCATGCGCGAGGTTCTCAAGGGCCGGACGACGGTGCTGGCCGGGCATTCGGGCGTGGGCAAGAGTTCGCTGATCCACGCGATTCAACCAAGCATCTACATCCGCATCGGCGAGATATCCGGCTACACCGGAAAAGGCCGGCACACGACCACATCGGCCCGCCGCTACCGGCTCGACCTGCCGGCCGACCTGATCGACACGCCCGGCGTCAAACTGTTCGGTCTGTGGAAAGTCTCGGCCGACAACCTGCTGGAGTATTTTCCCGATGTGGCGGCCGGGACAGCGCCGCAGTGGCGGGTCGAGAGCTACGAGCGAATCATGGCATCGCTGGGGACAGTGAACGGTGATCGGTCATCGAGCAGTGGTGATCAGTGATCGGGCATCAGTGAATGGTGATGCGGTTAACTGGTCACGGTTCACCGCTCACTTCTTTCTGCTCACCGCGCACCGTTCACCGATCACTGCTCACCGCTCACTTCCGCCCTCACCGGCTCCGCCTCCTCATCCCGCATATCCGGCATCCACAACATCGCCATGATGGCCGGTATCAACAGCAAACCGTCGCATAGCAGCGCCAGGCGGAAGTCACCGACCTTGTTGAACAGGCCGAAGAAGACGGTGCCGGCGGCGGCGGCCACGCGGCCGATGTTGTAGCAGAACCCCGCCCCGGTGGTCCGCAGCAGCGTGGGGAACAGCGGCGGCAGGTACATGGTGAACAGGCCGAAAACGCCCGAGAAGAACCCGATGCACGCGATCCAGAACCGCAGCGACGCCAGTTCGCGCTTCACGCCGTACGCCATCCCGAAAGACGCCAGAAATCCGACGAACATCCACACAATCGCCAGCCGGTAGCCGATGCGACGTGCCAACCAGCCGGCGAAGAAATTTCCCGGTATCGACACGCCCACGACCATCAGCAATGTCAGCGTCGGCAGGCGGACGATGTCGGCTTTGGCCCAATTCTTCATTTCGGGCAGATTGGTGATGTGCTGCGAGTTCCAGAACATGAAAGCCCACCAGGCCGTCAGGGAGAATGCGCAGACGGCGACCGCCGGCAGCGTGCGCCAGAGGACCGGACGCTTGAACAGGTCGACGATGCCCGGCTGCTCCAGACCGGCTGTCTCACGGGCCGCGTGCCATTCGGCCGGTTCGGGCACGTTCTTGCGAATCCAGTAGACGATAAGTGCGGGCAGGATCCCCAGCGCGAAGATGTAGCGGTAGGGCAACTGGTGCGGCAGGGCAGTGAGCAGTGCCCAAACGCCCATCGCGATCATAATCCCAAGGTTGACGCCGCATTGAAGGACGGCGGCGATCCAGCCGCGAAAGTTCTTGGGCCAGGTCTCGGAGAGCAGGGACGCGCCGACGGCCCACTCGCCGCCAATTCCCAGGGCGGCGATGAAGCGGAAGATCAGCAGATGCCACCAGCGCATGGCCAGAACCGACAACCCGGTGAACAACGCATATGTCAGGATGGTCATGCTCAGCGTCCTGGCCCGGCCGAGCTTGTCCCCAAGCCGCCCGAAAAGAGCGCCGCCAAGCGCCCAGCCGATGAGGAACGACGCCTGAATCCAACCCGCGCGCCGCGTCACGGCCTCGGCGGTCCTGTCCGCGTTATTCAGCAGCTCCGCCACAAATGGCGCGGCGACAACCGTAAACAGGTGCAGTTCCATTCCGTCAAAGAACCACCCCAGCCACGCGGCAATTCCCGATCGCCACTGTTCCGGTTTCAGATCGCGCAGAGTTATGGGTGTGCTTGTGGATGCCATGCGGCCGACAAGATTAGCCGCGCGCCGCGGGAAGGGCAAAGGGGAGCGTGCCCCACGTGTGAAAAAGGGCAGCGCCAGCGCGTATAGTGCCGCCGGTGTCCTCACCGGCGGAATCCCGGCCGTGTGGACAACGCCAACCTCCGCCAGTGGGGGCGCTGGCGGTACTTTGTCAGCGTGTGGGATTGCTCTGGCCACAAGAGCCGTGCCACCAGGAATTGGCGCGTTCGTTCCGGCTTGCTGAAAACGCCGACTGCGTTGGCCGCTACTACTTCTTATGAAGGCATCACTCCTTCCCATCGTTCTTTTTGCGGTCTCGACTCTCGCCGCCGAGCCAGGCTGGACCGTCGACCACCGCTATTCGATCCCCTGGTGGCAGACGGCTTCCTGCGCGCCGGATGATCCGGACAAGCCGCTGGTCGGCAGGGAAGGCCAGTTCTTCTTCGACTATGGCAATGGCGGCCCGCGGCGGTTCGCCATCTCCATCGCGGCCAGCGCCGATCCGGAACCAGTCTGGCAGAAGCAGCAGACGTTCTCGCCGCGTGTTCCGATCGTGCAGACGTTCAAGCAGGCCGGACCCATTGAGATTCTCGAAGAGGCCTTCCTCGTCCCGCCGACCAATGATGCCCGCCCGGCGCCGCTCTTTCGTGTGGCCCCGGGTTCTGTCGAGCCCGCGATCCAGCGGAACTGGGCGAAACCCAAAGCCCCGGCCGACCCGGCTTTCCCACACATCGCCGTCGGCTCCAATGCCCGGTCGATCGAGTATGTCCTCAAGGCTCCGGCTTCCGGCAAGGCCACCATCGTCATCGGCCTCTGCGAAGGTTGGCATCCCAAGGCCGGCCAGCGGCCGCTGATTCTCAGCGTCGAAGGCGCGCCGCCAAGAACCGTCGATCCCGTCGCCGATTTCGGCGCAGATGTGCCCGGCGTGTATCTCTTCGATGCGGCCGACACCGACGGCGACGGCCTGATCCGGATCGCCGTCAAGCCCGTGGCTGACGCGCCGGACACCAACACCATCCTTAACGCCCTCTGGGCCTTCGACGGCAAAGCCCCGTTGGCGGTCGACATTGTCGCCGGCAAGGCGTCGTCGGCCGCGTATGCGTATCTCTCGTTTGCACAGTCGCAACTCCCGCCGCGGCTCGACCTCATCACGCTGCAACTGACCAACAAGTCGGACAAGCCGGCCGAGTACAAGCCGATCGTCGCCATCGACAGCATCTACACGCCGGCCGCCGATGGTCCCGCCGTTTTCGCGATCGGCCCCTCCACTCACATTGCCGTCTCGCACCCGGTCGATTCCAGCACCATCGCCAAGCCGAAGAGCACCCTCTTGCTCAAGCCCGTCGCGCTCGCACCCGGACAGTCGCAGACCGTCGTTCTCGCCATCTATCGCAATTATGGTAGACCCATTGACCCTATCACCCCCGGCCGCGCCGCCCAGCTTCGTCAGTCCACCGAGAAGTTCTGGACCGACGCCGACCTGCCTTACGCCGCCGTCAGCCTGCCCGACCCGGCCATCCAGGGCATGTTCGATTCCTCCATCCGCAACATCTACCAGGCCCGCGAGATCAAGAACGGGCTGCCGGCGTTTCACGTCGGGCCGACCTGCTATCGCGGCCTCTGGGTGGTCGATGGCTCGTTCATCCTCGAAGCCGTCACCATGCTCGGCCGGCCGGCCGACACCCGCGCCGGCATCGACTACCTCATGTCCTTCCAGAAACCGGATGGCCGGTTCGAGATCATCCACCAGTTCTGGAAGGAAAACGGCATCGTCCCCTGGGCGGTCACCCGCCACGCCATGCTCACGCAGGACAAGCAGTGGCTGGGCAAGCACTGGCCCAACGTGAAACGCACGATTGCCTTCATGCAGACATTAAGACATCAGACGATGGGTGACCCCAACCGTCCGGATTTCGGCCTCCTGCCGCCGGGCGATGTCGATGGCGGCATCTCCAACGCCGGGGCCAGCGCCAGGCCGGAATTCTCCAACACGGAGTGGTGTCTCGGCGGGCTGAAGTCGGCGATCGCCGCCGCCCGCTGGCTGGGCGATGAGGATTCCGCGGCCGCCTGGCAGAAGGAATACGACGAGTTCTACGCCGCGTTCCTCAAGGCCGCCCATCGCGACATCCGCAAGGACGCGCACGACAACAGCTATTTGCCGACGATGATGCTCAACGCCGGCGACCACTCGCCGCAGAAGGGGCAGTGGGGGTTCCTCCACGCCGTCTATCCCGGGCAGGTCTTCTCGAAAGACAGCCCGCTGGTGGCCGGGCAACTGGCCATGCTCCGCGCCACCAAGACGCAGGGTCTGGTTTTCGACACCGGCTGGATGAAGGATGGCATCTGGACCTATGCCGCGTCGTTTTATGGCCACGCCCTGCTCTGGCAGGGCGAAGGCCAGGAGGCCGCGCAGGTGCTGTATGACTACGCCAACCACGCCAGCCCCACGCGCGTCTGGCGCGAGGAGCAGAAGCCCGTCGGCCAGAAATACCAGGAAGTCGGCGACATGCCGCACAACTGGGCCTCGGCCGAGTTCATCCGCCTGACATTGCATCTGCTGGAACTGGATCGCGGCGACGAGTTGCATCTGCTCGAAGGCCTGCCGCGTCCGTGGGCGACGGCCGGGAAGACGACACGGCTCAACGGCGTGCTGACGCCCTTCGGTCCGCTGACGATGACGCTCGCGGTCGCGGCCGACGGCAAGACGGCGGCATTGACGGTGCGGCCGCTGACGCGTAAGCCGGCGAAGATTGTCGTGCATCTGGATGGGCTGACGGGGAAGGCGGGCACACTGGAGATTGAGCAGAAGGCGGAAGGGACGACCACGATGATTCCGCTACAGTGAATACGCCGAGAGCCCCAAAGGGATTGAGGTACGAAGGCACGGAGGCACGAAGGGGAAGAGAAGGCCGACGCAAAAGGTGGCAAACGGTACTGTTGGGAGGCGGGTCAATCTCCGTGGTGATGGCGGAATCCGGGGGCACGCACGCAACACCAGACACCGCCAGTGAGGACACTGGCGGCACTTTCTCGGCTCATACGATGCTTCGGAGAGGCGGCGGGGCGAGAAAAGTTGTTTCGGCGGGACATGGAAAATCACAAGCGGATGTCGCACAAGGGGTTAGACGCCGGCGGCGGGGTTGGAGAGGCTGAAAAACCGTGTCCAAAGCGGATCCCGAGCGGATCCCAACCGGATCCCGGATGGATCCTTTTCGGATCCCGATCGGTCCCCGGGAGGTCCCGATTGTGTCCCCGGCACGCGGCCGGTACGGGTGAGGGGCGGAAGAACGGTAAACGCTATTCGATTTTGAAAGAGCAACGGCAGGTGGCATTGTAACAGATTGCTTACATGTGTCAAGTTGAAAATGATTGGATTGTGGTTTAGCTCTTGCCTTCGATGATGACCGTCTCGGCATGATGCAGGATGCGGTCGAGATGCAATTCATGGGATCTCGTTTCTGCCGGCGTTGCCGGCGGTAATATTCGTTCGCTGTGGTGGCCGGTGCCAATCTCCTGCCGGATCTGTTCGATCTCCTCCACGCTGAGCCGCACGGCCATGCCCGGGTGTGGAAACCCAAACGTGAACATGGTGCCCCCTTCAAACACCTTTCTTGGCGGCGCTTCGGATCATGGCCAAGATTCCCGCCTTGAGTGCAGGCGGCAGCGAGGGCCACGCTTTTAGCAGGGCGGCAATGTCTGGATCGGGCTTAGGGCCGGAGTTTTGGTCTATTAGTGGTCCAGCGGTGCGAGAATCATACTGTTTTTCCGCAATCCCCTTGTTCCCTATAGGAGAACCCGCTATCGTTACCCCCCGCTTTTGGATGACCATCAATTTAAGGAGTCTCAATGTCACTGGTTACGCCGCACGGCGGCACGCTTGTCAATCGTATTCTCGAAGGCCAGGCCCTCGAAGCCGCCACCCGCGAAGCCCAGTCGCTTCCGGCCATCACGCTCTCTCTCCGCGAGCAGTTCGACCTGGAAATGGTCGCCATCGGCGCCTTCTCGCCCCTGACCGGGTTCATGGGTCACGCCGACTTCGTCTCCGTCTGCAAGAACATCCGCCTGGCCAGCGGCGTGGTCTGGCCGATCCCGGTCACGCTCTGCCCGGCCAACGAAATCACCGCCACCATCCAGGTCGGCAAGAAATACGCCCTCAAAGATGACAAAGCCCGCGTGCTGGGCATCCTCACCGTCACCGAGAAATACGCCCACGACAAGGCTCTGGAAATCCCCAACGTCTACAAGACCGAAGATGAGAAACACCCCGGCGTGGCGGCCGTCAAGAAGCAGGGCGACACCTGCATCGCCGGCCCGATCGACGTCATCAAGACCACCTACGAACCCGAGTTCCCCGAATACCGCCTGCCCCCGGCCAAGACCCGCGAAGCCTTCGCCGCCAAGGGCTGGAGCAGCGTCTCCGCCTTCCAGACCCGCAACCCCATTCACCGCTCCCACGAATATCTCACCAAGGTTGCCCAGGAAATGACCGATGGCCTGCTGATCCACCCGCTGGTGGGCGAGACCAAGAGCGACGATATCCCGGCCGACACCCGCATGCAGTGCTACAAGGTGCTCATCGACAACTACTACAACAAGGAGCGCACCATGCTCACGGTCATGCCGCTGGCCATGCGCTACGCCGGCCCGCGCGAGGCCATCCTGCACTCGCTCATCCGCAAGAACTACGGCGTGTCGCACTTCATCGTCGGCCGCGATCACGCCGGCGTGGGCAACTATTACGGCACCTACGACGCCCAGAAAATCTTCGACCAGTTCGACCTGCCCAAGGACATCGGCATCACGATCCTCAAGTTCGAGCACACAGCCTGGTGCAAGACCTGCGAGGCCGTGGTGTCGTCCAAAACCTGCCCGCACGGCCCCGAGCACAAGATCGCCCCGTCGGGCACGAAGGTCCGCGACATGCTCAAAGCCGGCGAACGCCCCCCGATGGAATTCGCCCGGCCGGAGATCGCGGACATTCTCATTAAGTGGGCGCAAGGCGCCAAGTAACGCCGATGGCGGAATGAGTGAGCCCGTCGTGCCGGCAGAATAACAAGATCCGAAACTCGAATGAGGCTCCACGCCCCAAGGACGTGGCATCAGGAAGGCCCCCCAAGGGGGCCAGCAGGAGATGTAGCCCCCAGAGGGGGCAGAATGGGAAGGCCCCCAAGGGGCCAGTTAATGGTTATTCGAAATCCAACATGTTCTGGCCGGTCTCCAGCTTCTCCTGCTCCTGGATATACCGGCGAATCTGGGCCTCATCCAAGCCAACCGTGCTCACGCAGTAACCCTCGGCCCAGAAGTGCTTACCCCACACCCGGCGATCCTGTTCGTATTGCCGGTGGATTCGGATGGCACTCTTGCCCTTCAAGAATCCGATCGTGTACGCCACCGAGTATTTGGGCGGTATCGCCAGGCACAGATGCACATGATCCGGCATCGCATGCCCTTCGACCAGCACGATCCCTCTCTGTTCACACAAGCTCCGCAGGATCATTCCGGTCTGCTGTCGAAGCTTCCCGTACAACAACTTCCTCCGACACTTTGGTACAATCACCACATGGTACTTGCAGTCCCACTTCACATGGGATTGGCTTTGCCACTCATGCATATAGGCTCTCCTTTCTGCCCCTTGGGGCCTTCCCGGGAGGAGAGCCTATTCGTTCTTCGCACGACAGCACGCCGGATCGGCAGAGCGTTCCAGCGTCGCACGGCCGGCCGTGGTTTCAGAATGTAATGACGAAATTCGAAGCACGAATGACGAGAGAATACCGAAGCGCGCAGCGATTATGAGTGCTCAGCTCGACTTTTGCCACTTTTGCCTGCTGTCTTCCAGCATGATTGTGTAAAAAGGATCGGACTCCTGCCGATGTTCGCGGATAGCGAATCTGCGCATCGGAAAGGAGTCCGACATGCTG
>JBEKVL010000117.1:0-11098 GCA_049514055.1 Tepidisphaeraceae bacterium
CGATGTGTACGCTGAGCATACCGACTCCTTTCGATATGGGATGCAACAACCTCACTATCGACTGGAGTCGGTCCTTTTCTGTGCCCACCTCAAAGTGTCAGTTGGATTTGAACCACGCCAGATTTTGGCGGCGCTTTGGCGGCGCTTTTATCAACCCCATCCATCATCCACAAACTCATAACCCGCTTCCAATAAAATCTTTATGCCTGACACCCCACCGAACATCCGCGCCAGAACTTTGTTTTCGAACCCGCCGATGGAACCAGGGCCTGAAACAGTTGAACTCCCCGCCCTGCGATGGTACACAACCGCCATGCTTAATGACTCCCTGCCGCCGCTCGGCGCGACAATTTCCGAAGGCAAGACCAAACGCATCATCGAGCTCAAGGATGCTCCGGCCAGGGTCATCCTCCGAGCCAAGGACGACATCACCGCCGGCGACGGGGCCAAGCACGATATCATTCCCAACAAGGGGAAGATCGCCACCAACACCACCTGCAACGTCTTCCGCCTCCTCAAGGCATCCCGCATTCCCGTGGCCTTCGACGAACAGGGCGGCCCCGACTGGTTCACCGCCCCGAAATGCGCCATGCTCCCCTACGAAGTCGTCGTCCGCCGCGAGGCCCACGGATCCTACCTCAAACGCGCCACGCACCTGGCCAAGGGCCACATCTTCCCCAAGCTGATCGTCGAGTTCTACCTCAAGACCAAAGGCCGCCGCTGGAAAGACCATGAGCTGACCTGCGACGACCCGCTCATGATCTGGAACACGCCGGCCGAGAAGATCAACCTCTATCACCCCGGCAAACCCGCCCGGCCGGACGACCATTTCCTGTCGCTGCCACAGGGTGAGGTCTTCGCCCGGCCGGACGAGGGGAAACTCTTCGACGAAATGTCCCGCGTCGCACGCCAGACGTTCCTCGTTCTCGAAAAAGCCTGGCAGCTCCAGAGCCGCAGGCTCGTCGATATGAAGGTCGAGTTCGGCCTGACCGCGTCCAACCAGCTTCTGCTGGCCGATGTCATCGACAACGACTCCTGGCGGGTCGTCGAGGACGGCGCCTACATCGACAAACAGGTCTACCGCGACGGCGGCGAACTCTCCGAGGTCATCCGCAAATATCAGCTCGTCGAGCAACTCACCGCGCGGTTCGCCTTGCCGCGCCAGCGCGTGATCGTCTGGGCCGGTTCGCCCAAGGACGACCTTTCGCCCATCGTCAGCACCATCGGCAAACTCTCAAAGGACCAGCTCCCCGCCATCACGGTCGCCTGCTCGGTCCACAAAGAGCCCGTGCGGGGAATGATGGAACTGACGCGACTGGTTCAGGAGGTGCCGGATTGCGTCGTCATCGCCTATATCGGCATGTCCAACGGCGCCGGCCCGACACTCTCGGCCGCGACGACGGTGCCGGTCATTACCGTCCCGGCCGGCTGCGGCGAATTCCCCGACGACGTCTGGTCATCCCTCCGCGCGCCCAGCAACGTGCCGGTGATGACCGTGCTTAACCCGGCCAACGCTGCGCTGGCCGCGGCCGGCATCCTCGCCATGCGCAACCCACAGCTCTACGCGTGTCTGCGCTACGAAATCGAGGAACGGATGATGAACGTCGCGGCGATCAGTTGACCTCACCGACCTGGCATCTTCATCGCATTCGACCAGAACTGCACCGGCGCGCCATTACAGAAATGGTAGCCGCTGCCGGCGTCGAAAAGGCACGGCCTGACCCACAGCGGCTGCGAAGATGACGCCAACCCAACCACGTGGCGCGGCAGGAACAGAGTGAAGTCGACGTCGTCCTGCGGCATGGTCAGCGTCGTGGCGACGCCGGCGGCATTCGCGTCGTCCCGGTACATCGGGTCCGTGCCGTAGATCGGAACGCCGTCGCTCCGCTGCACGTAGGCCGCGATGATGATCCGGGCCCCCCTCATCGAGTGGACCCGCCCGTGCATGCGGAATCCCGGGCGGCCGGTGGCGTCCACGGCGTCGCTCTCCACCGAGTTGATCGACACCCAGGAACCGCTCATCGGACCCAGCAGCGGCATCGGCGGCGAGCGGAAATCCGGCGCGCGCGGCGGCCGGAGGTTCGCGGGCGGCGAAGGCAACACCGGGACCGCGCGGCGCATCGGGGAATCACTGCTGCGCCAAGAGAACAGGCCGATGCCCGCGACTATCAGCAACACCACGATGAGACACCCGCACCCGCCGCAGCCTCCACTCTTCTGCTTTGGCGCGACCGGCAGTGACCGCGGCGGCAACGGCCCCGCCACTTGATCGAGTCGGACTGGGGGAGGAGGCGGCGGCGCAATCACCAGTGGAGGTGCGGCATCCCGCACCGACCGGCCGCAGCGCGGACAGTAATTCGCATGGGCCGGGAAAGCCCGTCCACACTGCACGCATCGGGATTGGTTGCTCGCCTGCGACATAAGTGAAGCCATCATCGCTGTAACCGCCCCGCCGCGTCAAGACTTTTCCCGGCATCCCGCGTATGATTCGCCACAGCATGATCGCAACCCGCAACGGCAGCGTCCGCCTCTTCCGTCTCTTCGGCATCGATGTCTTTCTCCATTGGTCCTGGGCGCTCGTCGCCGCATACATGATCCTGACCGGGCCGGATGTGTATCAGCACCCGATCTGGAAGGTCATCGAGTACCTCTCGCTCTTCGCCATCGTCGTCATGCATGAATTCGGACACGCGCTGGCCTGCAAGTCCGTCGGCGGCCGGGCGCACGACATCGTCCTCTGGCCCCTCGGCGGCGTGGCCTACGTCTCGCCGCCGAACCGTCCCGGAGCTTATCTCTGGAGCATCGTCGCCGGCCCGCTGGTCAACGTCATCCTGGTACCTGCGACGATCTTCGCCTACCACTATGTCACCAGTAGTGGTCTGGTCGCCAGCCACGACGTGGCCATGTATCTGTACAGACTTGCCGCCATCAACCTCCTGCTGCTCGTCTTCAACATCCTGCCGATCTACCCCCTGGACGGTGGCCAGATCGTCCGCGGCCTGCTCTGGTTTCTGCTCGGGGCCGGCCGGAGTCTGATGATCTCCGCCTGGGTCGGCGTCCTGGTCGCGGGTGTGGCGGTGATGCTCTGCCTCTGGCAGGGCAATTACTGGCTCATGATCATGTCGCTGTTTGCTGCCAACCGCTGCTACGCGGGCATCCAGGCCGCCCGCTCCATCCGCGTGCTGGAACGGGCACCCACGTACCACTGGCTCCATTGCCCCGGTTGCGGCAAGAGCCCGCCGGCCGGAGCGTGGCTGCGCTGCATCTGCAACGCCCCGATCGACCCCTTCCAGAACGGCGGCGTCTGCCATTTCTGCGGGCGCGGCATCGATCCCGTTCCCTGTCCCCATTGCTATCAAACGTATCCTCTGGCGCTCTGGCAGCCCAACCCCGTGTACGCACCGCCTTACGTTCCGCCGCAGCAGTAGCACCTCGTATCACACTGGCATGCACCCATGAATAACATCCTTCTTCGCCTCGGCCACTCCCCCGATCCCGACGATGCCTTCATGTTCTACGCGCTGGCCCGCGACAAATTCCCCACCGGGCCTTATCGCTTCGAGCACGTTCTCCAGGACATTCAAACGCTCAACCAGCGGGCACGCAACGGCGAACTGGAGATTACCGCCATCTCCATCCACGCCTATCCGTATGTGGCCGACAAATACGCCCTGACCAGTTGCGGCAGCAGCATGGGCGACAAATACGGCCCGATGGTCGTCACCCGCGAGCCGATGACCCTGGCCGACCTCCGCGGCAGAACCATCGCCATCCCCGGCCTGCTGACGACGGCGTTCCTGGCGCTGCAACTGTGCGTCGGGAAAGGCCGTAGGGTGGGCACTGCCCACGATTCCGACAGCCAGGCCGGCCAATTGGTGGGCAGTGCCCACCCTACCTTCGATTACATCGTTGTTCCCTTCGACCAGATCCTCCAAACCGTCAAGGACGGCAGGGCCGACGCGGGGCTCATCATCCACGAGGGCCAGCTCACCTTCCAGACGATCGGCCTGCACCGGGTCGTCGATCTGGGCGTCTGGTGGTTCGAACAGACCGGCCTGCCGCTGCCACTCGGCGGCAACTGCATCCGCAAGGATCTCGGCCGGCCGGTGATGCAGGAAGTCACCGACATCATCAAGAAATCGATCCAGTATTCGCTGGACCACCGCGCCGAGGCCGTCGAATACGCCCTGCAATTCGGCCGGGATCTCGACCGCAAACTGGCCGACCGGTTCGTCGGCATGTACGTCAACCACTGGACGCTCGACTACGGCGTCAAAGGCCGCGAGGCGATTACGGCCCTGCTCAAACGCGGCGCCCAGGCGGGATTGGTGCCGGATTGTGGTGAGGTGGAATATGTGGTGGCAAAGTGATGATCTTTGAGGCCAGCGAGGACGCTGGCCCTACTTGCAGAGCCGCCTCGACCCACAGACGCATACGACCAGCGACGCCGCCGTGGCGATGGGCATGCGCCAGAAACCGGCGATGCTCCAGGGGCGGCCGATGAGTTTCGCTGTCCACCAAGGCATAATGATGTCCCAGAGCAGCAGCGTGACCACCACACCCGTTGCCAGGGCGAGCATGACGCTCAGGCCGCTGCCGCGACGCGTCAGAAGTGCCGTCAGGAAGACGGCGAGCATGCCGCTGTAGGCGAAGGACATGACGTCGAGGGCGAAATCCAGGAGCGTGGTGCTCTTGTCGTTGAACACGAACAGGGCGGCGACGGCGAAAAGCATCAGCGCCAGGCCCGTTCCGACCACGGCCAATCGCGGGGCCTGGGCCGAGTTGGTCTTGTCCAACGGCAGGCCGAGCCTGGCGCGCAGGGGCCAGTAGATGTCCGAGACAACACTGGATGCCATGGCGTTGATGGCCGAGACGAGCGAGCCCTGGGCGACTGCGAAGAGTCCGGCCATGGCCAGGCCGCTCAGGCCGGAGGGCAGGTGGTGCATCAGAAAATGGGCGTAGACCTTGGACGAACCGGCCGGGATATCCGTGGGCATGGCGGCGCCCATCACGTCGGGCCGCTTATAGAAGATGTAGAGCAGCAGGCCGACAACCATGAACAGGGCGCTGATGCCGAGCGTGGCGACCTGGGAGATGATCAGCGACCAGCCGCCGCGCAGGGGCGATTTGGCAGTGAGCATTCGCTGTGCCAGGTCGTGGTCGACGCCGAAGGCGGCGGCATTGAGGGCGGTGGCGCCAATTAACGAGGTCCAGAGCGTGAACTTGTGGATCGGGTTGTTGGACAGGTCGAGCAGACGCAACTTCGTGCCACCGTCGTTGTAGATTCCGGGCGTGTTGGCCAGCAGATGAACGATCTGCCCGGGCGATGCCGGGATCTTGCCCAGCAGCAGGAAGATACACAGCAGCACCGCGCCAAGCACGATGACCACCTGGACCGTGTCGGTCCAGATCACCGCGCGAATGCCGCCGGAGATAGTGTAAGCCATGCCGACGATGCCGATCAGGCCGATGGCGAGCAGGGACTGGCGGATGGGCACTTCGCCACTTGCGTCGGCGAAGAGCAGGAGGCAGAGCGGGATGGCCGCCATGAACAAGCGCACGCCCGAGGCGATCAGCCGGCCGAGGAGGAACATGCAGGCGACGGCGATGCGCGACGATTCGCCCAGGCGCTGATCGATGTAGCCGTAGATGGTGACCGTGCCCGCGCGATAGAAACGGGGAATGAAGACGAACGCGACGACCACGACCGCAAGGAACGTGCCGATGAAGACCGAGAGGTAGGTCAGGTCGTTGGCGTAGGACTGCTGCGGGGCGCCGAGGAAGGTGGCCACGGAGAGGCTGGTGGCGACGACCGAGAGGGCGATGGCCCACATGGGCATGGAGCGCTCGGCGAGGAAATAGCCCTCGGCGTCGGATTTCTTGCGGGAGCAGAGCCAGCCGACGGTCGCCATCAGGGCGAAGTAGCCGAGGAGGATGAGCCAGTCGAATTTAGTGAATACGGCGAGTATGAGCACGGATCCTCCGTGATGCTGGGGTGATCGGGTGCGGTCATTGTTTCGGGCAAGTGATAATCTGTTGTCGCACGGTAGTTGTCATGCTGAGCGTACTCGCGAAAAATCTGGCTTTGGACTCCGAGGCCAGATCCCTCGCGAGTACGCTCGGGATGACGGTTTCTGGTCCGGGTGATATTACACGGAATCGGGGGACTCGACATCCATGCCGATGTCCAGGGCCGGGGCGGAATGGGTGATGGCGCCGACGGCGATGCGGTCCACGCCGGTTTCGGCAACGGCGCGCACCGTTTCCAACGTGACGCCGCCGGATGCTTCGAGGGCTAGAGTTCCGCGCCGGCCGGCCGCGTCACGCAGCCGCACCGCTTCCGCCATGCTTGGGCAATCCATGTTGTCGAGCAGGATGATGTCGATGGCGTCAACTTTGAGCGCCTCGCGCAACTGCTCGAGCGTGTCCACCTCGACCTCGACCATCCGCGTCGCATTCTCCGCGCGGGCTCGCGCGACGATTCGGCCGATGCGCGTAGCCAATTCGGCCAGCGGGATTCCGGCGATGTGGTTGTCCTTCACGAGCAGGCCGTCGTAGAGGCCCATGCGGTGGTTGACGCCGCCGCCGGCCCGGACGGCGTACTTGTCGAGCAGGCGATGGCCGGGGATTGTCTTGCGGGTGTCGGTGATCTTCGCGGCCGTGCCCTGGACTTGACGCACATAGCGATGGGTGGCGGTGGCGACGCCGGACATACGCTGGAGGAAGTTCAGCACGAGGCGCTCGGCCGAGAGGAGCGAGCGCATGGGGCCGGCGATGCGCAGGAGCGGGGTGCGGCGTGAATCGGTGAAGCGGCCTTCGAGCGCGTCGGGGTCGGAGCCGGGAATCGGGACCATGCACAGGCGCTCGTCGTAACAGCGGCAGACCATGGCGACGATGGGCAGGCCGCAGGTGACGCCGGGTTCCTTTTGAACGAGCGTGCCGGCACCATAGGCGCCCTGCTCGATCAGGAGGCGGCTGGTCACGTCGTCGGGGCCGAGGTCTTCGGTACGGGCCAGGATGATCAACTCGCGTAGTTCTTCGTATGTTGGAAAACCGGGGGCGGTCATCGTGATTGCTCTTTCAGCCCCGTAGGGGCGAAACAGGTTAGCCCACGACGTAAGTCGTGGGACAAATGAGACACAAAGACGATGAGCCCCGTAGGGGCGACACAATGTGTGTCGCCCCTACGGGGCTCAGGAAATGCCGGCGCGGGATCCTTTCCCATGGCTTACGCCATGGGCTAACTTCTGTCGCCCCTTCGGGGCTGGAATGGCGGTGCGTCGTTGTGCCCCATGGCTTACGCCATGGGCTAACATCTGTCGCCCCTTCGGGGCTGGAATGGCGGTGCGTCGTTGTGCCCCATGGCTTACGCCATGGGCTAACATCTGTCGCCCCTACGGGGCTGAAATGACGGTGCGCCGTTGTGACCCACGGCTTACGCCGTGGGCTAATGTCTATCGCCCCTACGGGGCTTCTGAAATGCGGGCGCGGAGTCCTTTTCCCATGGCATACGCCAAAGGCTACGGTCTGTCGCCCCACCGGGGCTTGGATTGGAACGTCGCGTCTATCCACGTTTCGCTTTTCCCTTCGACTTCGGCTTCCAGATTTTCGACGGCGGCTCCGGGGCGGCTGTCCCGCCGGACATCATCGGGGCGCCTTTGAGTTCCTGAATGCGGTCGCGAAGGTGCGCCGCCTGCTCGAATTCCAGCATCCGCGCGGCCTCCAGCATCTCCTCTTCCAGCAATCGAATCAACTCGGTTCGGTCAACCTCGGTCTCGTTGGCGTGAATGGCCTGCTCGACCGTGCGACGGGCCTTCACTTCGCTTTCCAAACTGCTGCGGATGGCCTTCTGGATCGTCGTCGGCGTGATGCCATTTTCCGTGTTGAATGCAACTTGCAGCGCCCGGCGGCGGGTGGTTTCGTCCATGGCCCGCTGCATGGCCGGGGTGATGGTGTCGGCGTAGAGGAACACGGTGGCGTTGACATTTCGCGCCGAACGGCCGATGGTCTGGATGAGCGACGTCTCGGAGCGCAGGAAGCCGGCCTTGTCGGCATCCAGGATCGCGACCATCGACACCTCGGGCAGGTCGAGTCCTTCGCGCAACAGGTTTACACCGATCAGGACGTCGAAGTCGCCTTTGCGCAGGTCCGTGAGAATCTCCACGCGCTCCAGCGTCTCGATCTCCGAGTGCAGATAGCGGCACTTGAAGCCGGCCTCCTGGACGTAGGTGGACAGATCTTCCGAAAGCCGCTTGGTCAGCGCCGTCACCAGCACGCGCTCGCCGCGCTCGACGCGGATGCGGATCTGCTCGAGCAAATGCGGCACCTGGCCCTGGGCCGGTGAGACGATGATCTGCGGATCGATCAGGCCGGTCGGGCGAATGACCTGCTCGACGACTTCGCCGCCGGCTTTCTCGAGTTCATACTTCGCGGGCGTGGCGGTGACATAGACCGCCTGGCCGACCATTTGCTCGAATTCCTCGAACTTCAGCGGCCGGTTGTCCAGGGCCGATGGCAGGCGGAAGCCATGTTCCACGAGCGTCTCTTTGCGCTGGCGATCGCCGTTGTACATGGCGCGAATCTGCGGGATGGTCACATGCGATTCGTCGATGACCAGAAGGAAGTCCTTGGGGAAATAGTCGATCAGCGTGTATGGCCGCTCGCCGGGCTGCCGGCCATCGAGATGGCGCGAGTAGTTCTCGATGCCCGAGCAGTAGCCCACTTCCTGAATCATCTCGATGTCGTATTTCGTGCGGGCCAGCAGGCGCTGGGCTTCGAGCAGTTTGGCCTGGGTGCGGAAGTGCATGACCTGCTGGTCAAGTTCTTCCTTGATCGACTGGACGGCGCGGGCGACCTGGTCTTCGGGAATGACGTAGTGAACGGCCGGGTAGATGAAGAGGTTTTCCTCTTCGCGGAGCACCTCGCCGGTGAGCGGGTTGATGGCCATGATGCTGGTGATCTGGTCGTCGAAGAAGGCGATGCGCCAGGCGAATTCCTCGTAGGAGGCGTGGAGTTCGACAACATCGCCGCTGACGCGGAAGGTGCCGCGTTTGAAGTCCATGTCGTTGCGGTTGTATTGCAGGTCGATCAGACGGCGGAGCATCTGATCGCGGTCGGTGGGCTCGTCCTTGCGGATCGGCAGCACCGAATCGCGATAGGTCTCGGGCGAACCGAGGCCGAAGATGCAGGAGACGGAGGCGACGAGCAGCACGTCGCGGCGGGAGACGAGGTTGCTGGTGGCGGCGAGACGCAGGCGGTCGAGGTCGTCGTTGCGGGAGGCATCTTTTTCGATATAGATGTCGCGCTGCGGGATATAGGCCTCGGGCTGGTAGTAGTCATAATACGACACGAAGTAGCCGACGGCGTTGTTGGGAAAGAGGTCCTTGAATTCCTCGTAGAGCTGGGCCGCGAGCGTTTTGTTGTGGGAGATGACGAGTGTCGGCCGGTTGAGGCGGGCGATGACCTGGGCCATAGTGAAGGTTTTGCCGGAGCCGGTGACGCCCATGAGCACCTGGGCCTGGCGGCCGGCGGCGATGCCCTGGACGAGCTGCTCGATGGCGGCCGGCTGGTCGCCTTGGGGGTTGAGGGGGGAGATGACTTGGAAGTTTGACATGGGGGGATTAGTTGATGGTTGATAGTTGATAGTTGATAGTTGCCGGTGGGGAGAATGGCGAAGGGGCGGGGTAAAAGAGATCGTGGACGGGGGTGGCACCGGGCCTAATAACGTAAGAGTTGCCGGGCAAGGTGGTTACGATCTGTCGAGCTGATACCGGGACGGTTATTTCCGGGTCCAAAAGAGGTCCTAAAGGGGTCCCGTTGGGTCCCGGGTGAGTCCGGGGGGAGGGGTTGCCCACTAAGTGACACGAAGACGCACGAAGGGGGACGAGGTGGAAGTCAGGCAGGGTGAAAAAAAAGCGTTTGCGCGGCGAGGAATTCAGGGCGTGTTGCGATAAGTGTATATTGGAAACATCGTTATGATCCTCTTGGGGCTGGCACGGGTCATAAAAAGCGGCCCCAAAGCGACCCCAAATCAACCCCAAACCGACCCCCAATCGACCCCAAACCGACCCCCAATCGACCCCAAACCGACCCCCGAATCGCCCCATTGCGCCGCCTGCGGATGGGTGCCGGACGACGCGACGATGCGGCTGGCGAAGAGACGGCGAGCGGCGCGAAAAGGAGAATTGGGGATGGAGGTGGTGGAGGGGCATGGGAACCTCGGGGGAAGGGTATTGGGTTGTCGGGTCGGGGCGAATGGAATGGCCCGGACACCAGAGGTGGTTGTAGCACGGAGTTTGGGTTTTGTCAAGGGTTGCGGTGGCTGCAAATATACGGTTTGCCAAAAAGAACGGGCATTACCCCCTATCGCGTCAGGGCCATCGCATTTGGCCCAAATCTCCGGCTCTGTAGAGAACTTCGGTTTTTCAGCGGCGATTTCCGAAAAACACCGCTGAATTCTGGAGGTTCTCTACAGAGCCCCAGTGTCCCGTTTTCAGGTTCCGATCCTGTTTCATCCGCCGTTATCCGATCGCATCACCGTGCGGGGGCTCTTCGTGCCCCAGACCCAAGGGCCGAGAGGTGCCACTCCTCTATCGGCGATGATCTTCTGTACCTGATCGAACGAGTGCGAGTAATGACGTTTGTTGTCAAAGCCCGCATAGTTCAAACCAAACAACGGGGTCATGTCTCCGTCGATGACAGGTGTGCCAACAAAAGCAAAGAAGGCGAGGCGCGGCATTTGTCGAACAAATCCGATGCTCTGCAACGGGCGATCATCACAGAGAGCCAGATGTGTCAGGCCTGAGAGTTCATGCACGCATTCGGGATGCTCGATGGCCTTGCAGTGGTCGAGTCGGAGTCGTTGAAGTGAGGTCTTGATCCCGGCCAAGGCATGAAGGTCACGGAGTCGGCTGCAATAGTGCGCTTCGAATTCCCACAGCCGCTGCAACCGCTCGATGCCTTGCAGCGAGCAGATGGGCGATTGAATCAACTGCAGCGATTCAAGCGACTGCACTTGCGCAAGCTCGGCGAGGTTTCTGCTGGGCGGCTTGTACTTACGAAGTTGGAGTCGCTTGAGTCGGCGGCAGTCGGGCACCCC
>JBEKVL010000118.1:0-11077 GCA_049514055.1 Tepidisphaeraceae bacterium
CCCGTGCCTTCTCTTCTACTTGGCCGGCCGTGACGCGGGCAATGTGATTGGCATCGTCGCCGGCGCAGGCGTGGTGGCGAGTGTGTCGAGCAACACGAGCAGCTCGCTCTCGTCCAACTTGCCCGACTTGTCCTTGTCGGCACGATCAAACGCCGCATCGGCGGCCGCAAGCAATTGAGGCAGCGTTACGTGGCCGGTTCTGTCGGTGTCCACCAGTCGCAAGATCGCCCCAGCCCAGGGCGCGGCCGTGCCCGCGGTTCGGTTACCGCCGAACAAGCCACCGCCTCCACCGCCGTCGCCCCGCCGCTGCGGGTCGGCACTCGGCAGCGCCCGGGCCACCGCCAGGGTCAGCCGTGTCTCGTCAAGCCACTCGTGCTTGCCCAGGTCGGCACTGCTAAAAAACGCCTTCACTGCGGCATGCATCTCCGCCCGCGTCAGTTTCCGATCGTAGTCGCTGTCGGCGCCGCGCATCACGCCCGACGCCAACAACGGCAGGTTGCCGAAGGCGGCCGGCGCGCGCAGCCCGCCGGGCGGCACCGCGGGCAAGTCCGTCCCCCGGCGGCCGCCAGGTGTATATCCGTCGGTCTCGCCGGCCAGTTGGGCATTGACTGCTTCGGTTCGCCGGGTGACGAAGGTCTTCAGCGGAATGGCCGGCTGGCCCTGCCAGCCCATCCACTGAATCACCAGGCGCGGCGGGATCTTGATCGCGGGCTGGGTCGTCGGGTTGGTGGCCGGCTTGATGAATTTCACCCGCCATGCCGCATCGGCCGCCGCGTCCGCACTGGCAAGGACCGTCTGCATCGCGTCGATGCGGGCGCACAGCCGCTCGCTCTGGAAATAGCCGGCCAGGAATTCCCGGACATGCTTAAGATACAGCTCGCGGTACTTCGGCATGGCGAGGATGCGGTCGATGATCCTTGCCTCACCGGTGTGCGGGCGTATCAAGCTCAGGTGAAGCGACGGCTCGACAGGCGCGGCCGTCGTGAAGCCTGCGAAAGCCAGGTTCAGATCCCACGGCAGGAAGGAGAAGCGATTGTCCTCGGGGTTGAGGTAGAGGTAGAAATTGTGGCCGGTGTAGAAGATCGTGTCGAGGTTGACGATCACCACCTCAACCGTCATCCAGCGGAGGAACCCGTCCACATCCAGATAGCCGGCGATTTCCTTGCGGAAGGTCTCATCGTCGGCGTAGTTCACGAGCTTGATGAAGTCGATCGTGCGACGCGCGGTTTCCGCGGTTGGCGCCGTCCGGGAGTTGTAGTGTGATTCGTAGGCTTCCCACTGCTCGCCCAGGTACGGCAGGCCACGGATGGACCACGGCTTGAGCATCAAGCCCCTGGCCGACTCAAAATGCTCTTTGAGGAACGCCTTGGAGTCGAGTTCCTCGATGAGCGTGTAGAGGCCGAGATACTCGTGATCGAGCCTCCCTTCGATGGTCAGGTAGACCAGGGCGAAGGTCGTCCGTGGCGCGGGCACGCCCATGGCGCGGAATGCCTCGTAGCCGATCGTCTCGCGCAGAAAGGACGGATCGTAGGCATTGTTGTTGAGATAGAACCCGGTCAGCCCATGGAACTTCTGGCCGTCGACAAAGTGCTTGAAGTTCACCTTGAACGGCCGTTTGTAGCCGGAGTTGACGCCCCAGTTGTAAGAGGAGTTGCCGCGCTGGCGGAAGCCGACGTCCTGGAGAGATACGCCATCGCACTCGAAAGACGCCTTCACATACGCGAATTCCAGGCCGTAGAAATTGGGTTCGAGCCGCTCGCCCTCCGGGCGGGTCGTCGGGCGTGTGGCGGGCGACGCTGCCGCGACTTTCAGGACCGGTCGCGTGGATGGCTGCGTGGACGGGCGCGGCATGGCGCTGGCAATCAGGTACTGGCGGTTCTGCCCGACGCGGATCGGCTGCATCATCTGCCATTCCTGTGGCGTGACGCGGAGGTGGATGGTGTGGACGCTGTCGGCGGTCCAGAACGCAGTGGTTTGCGGATCTTCCTCTTTCGCGAGGACGCCCCATGGGGCAAGGAGCAGTGTTAGCAGGGTCCGAATTGCGGACCACTTCGCGGACCATCTTGTGTTGATCTTCCCAATCGGCGCCGGATGTGTCGAGAGATGGTCCGCGGTGCGGACCCTACGGTGGGGCGTTATTCCAAATTCTTTGCGGGGCATCACAACTGTTACGTTGGCAGGGGGTCTTCGTTGTGCGGTGGAAGCTTGCGGGTGTCTTGGCACCCGATCATCCGCGACGACTCAACTCGAACCCAAGGCTGGTGGCCAGACGATCCAGGACGTCGGATCGAAGAGTCCGTTCGCCGGTGAGGAATTCATCCAACGCCAGCAGAGGAACTCCAGCCCGCGCCGCGATCTCGGTCAAAGGCCGCTGGCTGGAGTGGATCGCACGTCGCAGTTCACCGCTGAGCGTCGGCTCGTCACTCGCTTCCTTGCGCATTTGGTCGCTGACTATGAGGTCCGGCAGTTCGTTGGCGATCTGACGCCGGCTCCGTTGCAGCGCGGCCAATTGCTGGGGTGTAAGGGCTCGCGTAATTCGCCGAGGTTTCATGTTCTTCATAAGATCCTCATCGCGGTTCGGATACCTCGTAGGCCGTGACAGGCAAAACAGTCAGTCGGTCAAGTTGCTCGTACACGATCATTATATATCGCCCATCGCGAGTGTGCCCCCACGCCGCCGGGAGTCCTGTTGACCGGCTCAAGCCTCTGCTCTCCGGATGACACACGACGTACTCGTAATCGTCCTGCGAAACACCGTGTTCCGCGACGTGCTCCACGATGTCGTCCGTCCAGACAGAGTCGAGGTAAGCTATAGACGGTTTCCCGCGTCAACGGCAGCAGTCTACCGAATCGGCGCGGGGGCACCAAACAAAGAGGGGCTCGGTAACACACCGAGCCCCGGGGAAACGGGTAGGACAAATCCGTCGCGAATCCAGACAGACAAGAATGTCTGTCCTACTTGTTAAGGTCCTTTTCCATCTCCTGCATCTCCGGCGTGTCCTTCTTGCTCTTCCAGACGGCCCAGATGACGAGGATGACGCAGACCACGACGAGGACGGCGCCGACGACCTTGTTCGGATCGGTCGCGCCTTCGAGGCTGCTCTTGATGCCGGCCAGGTTGAAGCTGAGCACGACGCTGAGCGAGAGCATCGCGACCATGTTCATGACCTTGACCATCGGGTTGATGGCCGGGCCGGCGGTGTCCTTCAGCGGATCGCCGACGGTGTCGCCGGTGACGGCGGCCTTGTGCCGCTCGGAACCCTTGCCCAGGTTCTCCTCGGGCTTGCGGGGCTCGTCTTCGATCATCTTCTTGGCATTGTCCCAGGCGCCACCGGCGTTGGCCATGAATACGCCGAGCAGCACGCCCGAGGCGACCATGCCGGCCAGGAAGCCGCCGAGGGCGTAGGGCCCAAGCAGCAGGCCGACCAGGATCGGCGAGATGACGCCGAGCAAAGCCGGGCCGATCAGTTCGGACTGGGCGGCGCTGGTGCAGATGTCCACGACGCGGCCGTAATTGGGCTTCTTGGTGCCGGCCCAGATTTCCTTATCGCGGAACTGGATGCGGCATTCCTTGATGATGTAGAAGGCGGCCCGGCCGACAGCGCGGATCAGCATGGAGCTGAAGAGGAAGGGCACGGTAGCGCCGATGAGCAGGCCGACGAGGACCATTGGGTCGGCGACGGTCAGCTTGGCGGCAAAGAGGTGGTACTGCTTCTCGCTCATCTCCATGATCTTCTCCTCGGAACCCATCGCCAGGGTGGCGATGAACGAGGCGAACATGGAGACGGCCGCGATGACTGCCGAACCGATGGCGATACCCTTGGTTTCGGCCTTGGTGGTGTTGCCGACGGCGTCGAGGTCGGCAAGGATCTGACGGGCCTTCTGGTACTTCTGTTCGCCCATCTCGGCCTTGTCATAACCCATTTCGCCGATGCCATTGGCATTGTCAGCAACCGGGCCGAACACGTCCATGGAGATGGTGTTGCCGGTCAGGGTCAGCATGCCGATGCCGGCCATGGCGACGCCGTAGGCAATGAACACGGCCGCGGTGCCCGTGAAGCAGAACACCGAGAGCATGATGGCGGCGGCGAGGACGATCGTCACCATGACGGCCGACTCGTAGCCGACGGCAAAGCCCTGGATGATGTTGGTGGCGTGACCGGTCTGGCAAGCCTTGGCCAGACTCTTCACCGGATTGAAGCTGGTGTGGGTGTAGTAGCTGGTGAGTTTGTTCAGCATGATCGCGAGGATGATGCCGATGAAGCAGGTCATGATCGGGCGGATGTCGGCCCCGCCGACGAGGAACCAGTGGTTCACCATGTCGAGGTTGCCGAGTTTATCGAGGAAGCCGGCCTTGGCTTGCGGGTAGTTGGCCATGTACGCGGTATCAAATTTGAGATAGCACAGGCCCAGGACGACGAAGCCGACGACCGAGATCGCCGAACCAATCCAGAAGCCGCGATGCACGCTGTGCAGGGCGGTGTCGGAGGTGTCGTTGGGGCCGGCCTTGACGGTGTAGGTGCTGATGATCGAGCCGAGCACACCGATGCCGCGGACGAGCAGCGGGAAGAGCACGCCCTTGTGGCCGTAGGAGGCCATACCCAGGATCATGGCGGCGACGATGGTCACTTCGTAGGACTCGAAGATGTCGGCGGCCATACCGGCGCAGTCGCCGACGTTGTCACCGACGTTGTCGGCGATGGTGGCGGCGTTACGCGGGTCATCCTCGGGAATGTCGGCTTCCACCTTGCCGACCAGGTCTGCGCCGACGTCAGCGGCCTTGGTGTAGATGCCGCCGCCGACGCGCATGAACAGGGCGAGGAGCGTGCCGCCGAAGCCGAAGCCCAGCAGGGCCTCGTAGGCCTGTTCGCCGTAGACCAGGAAGATGCAGGTGCCGCCGAGCAGGCCGAGGCCGTCGGTGAGCATGCCGGCCACGGTGCCGGTGCGGTAACCGAGCTGCATGGCCTCGCCGTAGCTGTTGCGGGCGGCAGCGGCCACGCGGAGGTTGCCGGCGGTCGCCAGGCGCATGCCGACGAAACCGACGGCCCAGGAGAACAAGGCACCAACCAGGAAAGCGCCGGCGCGGCCGAAGGCAAACGCGGGGGCCTGGTACTTGGTGAAGTAGAGGGCGACGGTGATGATGACGATCAGTGGGCCGATCTTGCGGAACTGGGCGCCGAGATAGGCATTAGCGCCTTCACGGACGGCCGCTGCGATCTCCTGCATTTTCCTGGTGCCCTGGTCGGCCGCGAGCACCTGTTTCCGAAGCATGAGGGCATAGAGCAGCCCGATGATGGCCACGATCAGCACGATGATCAGGCCGGTCTTTTCCATGGTGTTGAATTTGTCGCTGGTGAAGGGCTCAAACCACTTCACTTCGTGATGCATCACGGGGGGGGCTTGGCCGGCTGGCGCGGGGCTCATGACCTCGCCTGCCTTGGGAAGCGCCTCGGCCGCGAAGGCGGGCCTGCAAAGCAGCCCTCCCACGAATAGAAACCCAAGAAGCACGAGCAAGCTCGTACTCCACCTGCTGGACTTTGACGATGTCTCTCTCATAGCACGATCCTCGATGAAGAAGGGCCTGTAATACGTCCGACAGCCTGCTGCGAACGGTTCTGTGCCACATGCTTCCATGCATCCGGCACCGTACGCGAACCGGCTTCCAATTTTCTTAATCGGACAACTCCATCCGATTATCAGGGAAATCGACCTCAATTGCAAGATACGCGAGTGCAGGGTCCGCGGTTAATCGCAACCGGTTGTCGAAACATGAGTTACGAACGCAGAAGACTGTCGCCGGCGCGGCGTGTCACTGTGACGACGGATTGCTACTTCTTCAACAGCGCCAGCCTGGTTTCCACGCGAGCCAGATAGGCCAGATACTCCTCGACATCCACAGAGAGGACCTTCCACTTGATCTGCTTGGCCTCGGCGAGAACCTCCTGTGTCAGGAGCGGATAGATCGCCGGGTCCGCCTGCCACAACTGCTGCTTCGTCCACACCTTTCCGAGTTTCTCCCGGGTGAATCTGGGGTAGACCCTCTGCGTGACGTAGTCATCCACGTACCGGAGCAGCATGATCCGGTAGAACTGGTCCCTGGCCAGTTCGTACGACTTCGTTGCCGATTGCCGCAATGTTGCCGGCGACTCTCCGGGCTTGAGCGGGATCAGCCCGCCTTCAGCCGCCAGCAACCGCAGATAGTCGTGTTCGCCGGCCGTCATGTCGGCCAGGGCCTGCATTTCCTCGAGGTGGGATTGGAACGTCGACACCTCCGAGGAGAACATCTTCTCGGCGATGTGCCGGCGGTACTCGACGAGCGAACGCTCGGCGATATCGTGGGCGCGGGCGAAGTCGAAAATTGCACACTCGACGGTTTGCCGCGTTTGTTCCGATGTGTCCGGGAACCGCGTGCCGATGGCAACGTCGGCTGTCACGGCCTCAAGTCCGGCGCGCGCCTCCGGGGTCTTGCGGCCCATGGCCGCGCACTCGTTACGCAATGCCTCTTCATCCTCGCTGTCAGCCCAGTAACGCAGCGCGATGGCGGCCCGGCTGTCGGTCACCGAGTCCGAGAGTTGTGCATGCCGCTGCGTCGATCCGCGCATGAGCGCACCGGCGCGCCTGTAGTAGTTGTATGACATCGCCAGCGGCGGCACGCCATATGGAAAGCCCTCGGCCTTGGAGAACGGTTCCAGGAACTGGAGTTCCGCGCCGTTGTACTCGCCCAGCGGAACGGCCAGCCGAGGCGTCAGCAGTTCCGGCTTGATCCGGCCTTCGGGGGTCAGCAAGGACTCGTGCTGCTGGCGGATCACACTCGATCTTCCCGCTGGAGCGGACGGCCGCTTCGATGCCTTGGTTTCCTCCATCATGTGTTCGGTAAACACGCGCTTCTCGGAACTCGTCCCGAGCTTGTTGAAATAGACCTCGGCAATCGAAGTCAGGATATTGATGTTGTCGGGACGCTCGGCGTCGACGCGGTGTGCGTAGTCCAGTGCGTCCAGGATCGTGGCGTACTTGTTCGGAATCGACGTCATCTGCACGGACAGGTTGTACGCCTTGTTCCAGATCTCAAAGATATGCACCTGGTCGAACTCCGGCTGGAGCATCCGGATCAGTTCGATCATGGTATCGACGTTCTGAAGATCGCGCTCGGTCTTCTGCGTCTCGACGTTGATCCAGAGAGCGATGACCAGCGGCCCGCGCAGCCCGCCAAGGATCAGCCCCAGGGTGAAACTGTCCAGCCCGGAAAGCCGCGAGAGCGAAGCCTGCTGCTGCACGATCAGTCCGCGCCGGCCGCGGACCAGGTTCTGGAACACGCCGCTGAGCAGCAGCGAAAGCACCAGGAGCATCGCGATGGGCGCCCGGCTGCGTTTCATGGCGCCACCTCCTTGTAGCGGAGGAATATCCATCCCATGACGAGGATGGGACTGCCGTAGAAGAACGTCACACGCACGGCGCCGAGGAGTGTCGCCGTTGACACCGCGGCCCCGCGGTTCATTTCCTCCATCGCGGAGAACTGCGACAGGTCCGGCAGCAGGGGGGCCACGGCATTGGTCAGCCGGGCCAGTTCGTCAACCGACTTGGACACGGCCACGGTCACCTCGGGGCTGCTCCCGCGGAACAGGTCGGTCACCACCGTGTTGCCCACGCCCGGCTTGGCCATGTCGCCCAGCTCCTGCACGCACCACCGGCCCGCCAGGATCAGCAGCGTCAGCACGATGGCGATCGGCCACGAGAGGAACGTCGAGCAGAACACGGCGACAATCACCACCAGCAGTGACATCAGCCAAAGCACCACGAGGCTCTTCAGCAGGTTGCGGGCGAAGCTCTGGTCCGCCGCCACCAGTTTCAATGAAGCTTCCCGGCCCGAGCGCAGGGTGATGAAATTGGGCGATGTGCAGCGCATGACCACGTCGAAATTGCCGCCTTCCACGCCGGCCGTCGGTACGTCGAAATAGAGCGGCCGGTTGTTCTCGGGATACACGCGGATTTCCGGCGAAGCCTCCCCCGTCTTGCGGTTGCGGAAAGTCAGCCCCACTTCCGTCGCCTGGTCCTCGGCGGTGTATTCCTCCCGGTCCATTTCCGTGAAGACGCGCAGCTCGAACTGACAGGTTTGCTGCCCGGTGGGCACGAGGGCATCGCGGAACTCGTAGAGCGCGATCCGGCGGATCCCGCCACGTTGCCCGCGAAGCCGCTGGCCGTAGTTGCCGGTCGGGCCGACGTATTCGGTCTGACCCGAGGGCGCGAGCTTAAGGCTGTTGTCATGCGACTCCAGCCTCATTCCCTGTGGACTCAGCGAATACTCATGTTCGTTGTCCAGCCCCCTGATAGCCACGCGCACGTCGTTGAGTTCGTCCGCAGCGAGCCATCGTTTGAGATTGTCCGGCGAGATGTAGACCAGGTAGAGCAGCAGAGAGCCGTTCTGGTCCGCCTGGACCACGCGGCTTTCGGTCGGCATGTCTTTCAGGGCCTGCCAGGTCACCAGCGGGCGACCGCCTGCCGAACGTAAGTCGATGGCGACCTGTGGTGCGGCCGGTTGCGTCGTCGGGCGCGTCGCCGGTTGCGTGGCCGGCGCGATCCGCCTGGCGCGGATCAACGCCTTGACCCAAAGGCCGCCAGCATAGGCTTTTGCACCCAAGCCCGGACCGATTGGCGCTTCGACGGGCGGGGGAATCTGGGCCGAGTTGACCGCAAACGGCACGAGCATGTCTCCATCGCCACCCAGTTTCGGATCGGATGGAATCCACCAGTCATCTTTGTCTTTTGGCTCGGCCGCCAGGAACGACAACCGCTGTGGGGTGCCGAAAACGCGCGAGTGCAAGGTCCCGTGGCGATTGTAGTATTCCGCGGTCACCCGGCTGGTGGCCGGGATTTCTCCCGTCTCGAGCTGCGCGCGAATGAGGCTTCTTGCCCGATGATCCAGCCAGTTCAGGTAGACCAGGGAGAACACGCCCATGATGAGAAGTATCCAGAACGACACCGCTGCGAAGCCCATGACTTTGCCCAGCACGATCTCCAGACGCGTCACCGGCTTGGTCGTCACCGTGTAGATCACGCGGTTCTCGATCTCACGTGGCAGGTTGGTACACGCAACCATGATGATGACCACGGTCACCACCAATCCGGCCGCGAAAAGGCAGATATTGGTGGTCTGCCGGATCGCGTCCTGGGCGTCGTCGGCCTTCTGGAAATGCGACACCACGATCACGCCCAGGATGACCAGCGGCGTGATCAGAAGCACTCCCCGGCGCTTGGATTGTGTAAAACAGACCGAGGCGATCGCCATGGCCCGCGTGAGACTGAACCGGATGATATCCTTGAATCCCAGCGTCAGTCCCGCCAGCAGAACCAGCGCCGCCAGACTGGTCGCGGGCGTCAACCACCCGTCAGCGAGGATCGGATTAGAAATGCCCTGCATCATGGCGGTTCAGACCTTGGCGGCCGGGCTGTTTTCGCGAACCACACGTATGAAGAGATCTTCCAGCGTGGTTGTCGGGTGCGTGACGGCGGTTTCGGTGGCGCCGTTGCGGTCCAGCCACTGGCGCAGTTCGACGACCTGGGCCTCGGTCAGGCCCTTGGTGGAAATGTTGGTTACGTCCTTCAGTTCGATCAGGTCCTTGACGTGTCCCAGCGTTTGCATCTTCCCGCCGTACAAGATCGTGATCCGATCGCAGACGTCCTGAACGTCGGCCAGCAGGTGCGAGCAGAGCAGCACGGTCTTGCCCTGTTTCTTCAGCGAGAGGATCAGATCCTTCATTTCGCGGGTGCCGATCGGGTCCAGGCCCGTGGTCGGCTCATCCAGGAGGATCAGATCCGGGTTGTTGATCAGTGCCTGCGCCAAGCCGATGCGGCGGGCCATCCCCTTGGAGTATTCCCGCAGTTTCCGCTTGCGGGCCTTCTCGTTCAGGCCCACGATATCCAGCAGTTCCGGCACCCGGCGGTTCAGTTCCCGCTGCGGAATGCGGAAAAGCCGGCCGTAGAAGTGCAGCGTTTCTTCCCCGTTGAGGAACCGGTACAGATATGATTCTTCCGGCAGGAACCCGATCCGTTCGTTGATTCGAGACGAGCCAGCCGGTTCCCCCAGCACATGGGCACCGCCCATCGTGGGGAATATGAGCCCGAGCAGCAACTTGATCGTGGTGGACTTGCCCGAGCCATTTGGGCCGAGCAGCCCGAAGACCTCTCCCTTTTGGATCGTCAGGTTGAGGTTGTCCAAGGCCGTGACCTTGGGGCGGCCCCAGAAGTCCTTGTAGACCTTGGTCAGGTTCTGTGTATGGACGACTTGATCCGTTGGCAAGCTCATGGCAGCATCAGACCCTAACCACAGGCGCGATCAAAGGCAAGACGCGTCAACCGGCATTCACATGCTCCCAACATTCCCCCGGTCTCGGCGGATTCATCAGGTCATACGCGGCGGGCCCTTGCGAACGCGGCGACGGCGCTTCTCGCTGGGCTTCTCATAGTAGGCCACGCGCTTGATGTCCTTGGTCAGGCCTTCCTTTTCGCACAGCTTCTTGAAGCGGCGAACCATCTGTTCGGCCGTCTCGTTGCCACGGAGCTTCACTTTGATCATGTTTCGCAAATCCTTCCGAGCAGGTTTCGTATAAACGCCGCATCGGCGAGGCGCACGCGCCTCCGCCGCAGAAACAGTAATGTAAACGCCAAGTCCCCAAACTGCAAGCCGGCCATACACATCTGGCCCTTTGGGCCTCCGGCCCGTAAGATTCCCGCCTTAATCCAGAAAGGAACTCAATGCCCATCGTCTACGATGATTTCGCCAAAGTTGATTTCAAGGTCGCCACGGTGCTGGAAGCCAAACTGCACCCCAACGCCGACAAATTGCTGGTACTCAAGATCGACGTCGGCGAACCCGAACCGCGGCAGATCTGCGCCGGCATCCGCCTCTTCTACCAACCCGAGCAACTGGTCGGCAAGCAGGTGATCGTCGTCGCCAACCTCGAACCCCGCACCATTCGCGGCGAAATCTCCAACGGCATGGCCCTGGCCACCACCGACACCGCCACCGGCAAAGTGGTCCTCGTCCACCCGGCCGAACCTGTGGCGGCGGGGAGTATTGTGA
>JBEKVL010000119.1:0-11012 GCA_049514055.1 Tepidisphaeraceae bacterium
CGCGCGACGGACGCCGGCGCGGGGAAATGAGGTGGAAAGGCGCAACGGCTCAGTTGCGATTGTTGCCTTCACTTCGTCGCCTCATGCCCCTTCCACAGCCAGCGGAGGATGTCGGGGAAGATGGCGCCGCCGTGTTTGTTGGAGTGGCCACCGCTGGCCGGAGTAGACACCAGCCTGTAATCACACCCAGCGTACAGGAGAGGGCTGCCTCCAAGGCTATGCCTTGCAGATGCATGATTCCTACCTGGCTCAGACCGAGGGCCAGGGCAACTCTGGCAGGAAACACAATTGTGATGACTCCGCAGGGCAAACCCGCGAGGAAATCCCACGTTAGACGGAGTGATCTGACCGCACCGCCGAGAGCCCGTTTACGCCATACGAGGCCGGCCGCGAACGCCAGTCCCTGGACCACGGCGCAGAATCCAGCCAGGAATAGCCCAATTTCAACGGCAAACTCACTGCATTCATCGTATCCAAGAGAGGAACTAGTCACATATGCCGGAATGAATGCGCCGATGATCACTCCCACGCCGTTGGTAGTGGCCGCGCTGGCGTACCAGAACCGGCGTAAGCGGTGGACGGGGGTTTCGTACTCAAGTGTTGTTGGCATTAGTGGGTGTATTGTTGTCTCTGCGTCTCAGCGCCTCTGTGCGGGCCATCTTCGGGATAGGCATATGTCACGCGGACCTGGGGACGCAGCGAGGAAGAGGCTCCTTTTGGGAAAGCAGGCGATTTGCCGGCATCGGTGCAACGCGCGGGTTGTCGGCTACTATAGCTCATCATGACATGCGCCATCACGCCTCGGATCGGCCTCGCACTTATGCACCGCTTTCGTACTCCAGCCATCGCGGGCGTTCCCGGCATTCCAGGAAACGCATATGGACGCCGGAATGTCGTGGCATGGGCGTCTCGCCCGTGCGGTCGGTACTCCGAAAGAACCCTTTCGCCCGGCAGAATCGTGTCGTTCGCCCTCGCGGCATTGACGATTTGCCTCTGGAGCGTACCCGACCTGTCCGCACAGGAACGCGCTGTCCCGATCCCGCCGCCCCCGGCCGACAAATCACTGTTGCCCGTTCCGCTTGCGGGTGTGGTCATGGTGCGCGTGGAGAATGGCCGGCTGAATGTGCCGCTGGGCGGCTGGGGTGGGCAGCGGTTGATCCAAGCCAAGACCGATCCGGAAAAGTTCCGCGGCTTCATGCGCGCCCTGCGACAACGCGGGCTCAACGTCGCCCGGCCGCTGTTTCACCCGCCGAACGCGGCCAACAAGAACGACGCCGAGTGGGCGAAGTTTGACTGGGAAGCGATGGACCGCGCCGTCGCCATCACCCAGGAAGAGGGCGTCTATTTCCTGGTGGACTATCACAACTGGCGCGTCAACGACACGATACACGTCGACGAGGCCATCTGGTTGAAGAACTGGGGTTGGATTGTCGAGCGCTACAAACCCTACAAGCACCTGGTATTTGAAGGTTACAACGAGCCGCAGAACCAGTGCGCGTGCATGGCTGACCACTACCAGAAATGGCTCGACATGGTGCATGCGAAAGGCGCCCCGCAACTGTGCGTGGTTTCGCCTTTCTGGGGCAAGTATTTCCCGCTCAATGATCCCTCGCCGGCCGGCAGCAACTGGGCGCAGTGCCGCCATCACTATTTCAACGCCGGCAACGCTGCGACGGAAGACAAAGCGCGCAAGGAGGCCGACTGGCAACTGGCCAACACCGGCAACGCCAATTCCGCCGCCTCGGCCGTCGCCAAATTCGGTTGCGGCTTTTTCATGACCGAAGGCGGCCAGGACGACAAGCCCAAAACAGACGCGGACAAGGCAGCCCGCCTCGCCGGCATCCAGCGGGTTGTCGACATCTGCGAGAAGAACGGCTACGGCTGGTGTCTCTGGGCTCATGGCGACTGGGCCGACGGGTTCGACACCGTGGGCGGCAAGATCAAGACGGGCATCACGTATTCGTCGATCACGGGAATGCAGGCGAAAGGAAGATAATTCGGATCAGATGGATGGTATCATGCGGAGGCGAAAGCGCAGCCTCGTAGGGTGGGTCCGCGGCCCACCGTTCCGATATTGTGTCAGATTTTACACTTGACATGATTAATAAAATATGTTAGGTATCAGTCTGCCGTGCTCTTTGACAACCGAATACTGCCGTCGCCACCCGCATTTCCGCCATGTTGCCTTTTTCACTCATCCTTTTGCCTTTCGATCCGATTCGGATGGGGTCGGTTCAGGGCGATTATGGAAGCGCGTGGGGGTCGATTCGGGGAGGTTCGGGGGGCGCTTTGGGGAGGTTTTGGCGGCGCTTTGGGGGCGCTTTTTCAGCCCCCTCGCCAACATCTCCAGTAGCGCAACTTCAATCCCGCCGGTCACTTACGCCAGAAACGCCTCCGCCACCCCCCCCTCCCGAGAAACTTTTTGCACCTTGCCATCATCTTCCCACCGAGAACCAACCCAATCCGTGACGACGATCCGAATTCCCCGTGCAAGGAACCCGCGGCGAAGAAGGTTCAGAACCCGTAGGGTGGGCACTGCCCACCATTCGCAGACGAGTTGGCAAAATGGTGGGCAGTGCCCACCCTACGAACTACGGGCCTTCACCGCCATCAGCACGAGCGTTCCCCCGACGGCGCTGACCAGCGACCCGGCCAGCACGCCGACCTTGGCCGTGTCGAGCAACGGCTCTTTCAGTGCGAGTCCGGCGATGAACAACGCCATGGTAAACCCGATGCCGGCCAGTAGTCCGCCGCCGGCCATCTGCGGCCAGGTCACGTTATCCGGCAGCCGGGCTATCCCCGATTTCACGGCCGCCAGACTGGCCAGGAAGACACCCACCGGTTTGCCGATGAAGAGTCCGCACAGGACCGCGACCGCCACCGGCGCGCCGAGGTCAGCACCGCGGATCGCCACACCAGCATTGGCCAGGGCGAACAGCGGCATGATGACGAAGCTGACCCAGGGATGCAGGACATTGATCAGGTATCCCGACGGCGAGATGATCTCGCGGGTCATGTGCTGAAAACGCCGCACCTGCTCGGCCTGATTGGGCGCATTCCGCCATATGCCGCTCTCGAACGTGGCCTTGGCCCGGTCCAGCAGCCGGATCATGACGTTGTCCCCAAGTCGGCTGTACGTTGGGGTCATCAGCCCCAGAATCACACCGGAAATCGTCGCGTGAATCCCCGACTCGTGAAACGCGTACCAGATGACCGCGCCGACCACGACGTAGGGCGTGAAACCGCGGACGCCAAGCCGTGCCATGGCAAGCACCACGCCGAACCCCGCCAGGCCGACCATGAGCCAGTGCAGGTTCAGGCCGTGGGTGTAGCCGATGGCGATGACGAGAATTGCCCCGATATCATCCGCGATCGCCAGGGTCAGCAGCATGACACGCAGGCCGTGTGGCACTCTCGACCCGAGGACGGCCATGCAGCCGACGACAAAGGCGATGTCCGTGGCCATGGGGATGCCCCAGCCGTGCGCACCGGGTTTGCCAGCGCGTAGCAGCAGGTAGATGCCGGCCGGCACGAGCATCCCGCCGATGGCGGCGGCCACCGGCAAGGCGGCGCGGCGGAAACCGCGGAGTTCGCCGAGCACCAGTTCGCGCTTGACCTCCAGGCCAACGACGAAGAAGAAGATGACCATCAGGCCGTCGTTGATCAGGTGCTGGAGGGAGTGCCTGAACTCGAAATGGCCGACCTGGATGCCGATAGGCGTCTTCCAGAAGCCGAGAAACGCGGCCGAGACCGAGGTGTTGGCCAGCACCAGGGCAATGGCGGTGGCCAGCAGGAGCACGATGCCGCTGGCGGCTTCGACATGGAGGAAGCGGACGAGCGGATTGAGGATCTGGTCAATCGGCCCTGGTGGCAGTGCGGGAGGATGTTCGTCGGCGCGATGAGCAGTCATGTTACGTTCCGCGCGTGCTCGGCAGACAGGAATGTCTGTCCTACTGGCGGTCGGGCTTCCACTTCCAGTCGTGATTGAACGGATACTCTGGCCCGTACTCCTTCAACCAGGCGACAAAGCGATTGAGCCCTTCCTGGATCGGTGTCCGCGGTTTGTATCCCAATTCCGCCGTGGATCGCTTCAGGCAGGCATACGTCCGTTCGACGTCGCCGGGCTGCGTGGGTTTCTGTTCGATGATGGCCTTCCTGCCCAGGGCAGTTTCAATGGCGGCGATGAGGTCTGTGAGCGTGATCGGGTCGGAACCGCCGAGGTTGTAGATGCGATAGCGGTCGCATTTGTCGGCGGCCGCGAGAATGCCCTGAACGATGTCGCCCACAAACGTGTAGTCGCGGCTGGTCGAGCCATCGCCGAACATAGGGATGGGCTTGCCGGCCTCGATGAGCCGGGCGAACTTGTGGATGGCCAGGTCCGGCCGCTGCCGCGGGCCGAAAACCGTGAAGAACCGCAGGCAGAAGATGGGCAACTTGTACAGGTGGCAGAATGTGTGACAGAGCAGTTCCCCGCCGCGTTTGGTGGCCGCGTAGGGGCTGATCGGTTCCATGACCGGGTCTTCCTCGGAAAAGGGAACGCGGCCCTGGTTGCCGTAGACGCTGGAACTGGAGGCGAAGAGGAATTTCCCCACGCGGTTGTCGACGGCCGCCTGGAGCAGATTGGCGGTGCCTTCGAGGTTGATTTTCGTGTAGTAGGCCGGCTGCTCGATGGACGGCCGCACCCCGGCCATGGCTGCCAGATGCAGGATGACGTTGGGCTTCACCCGGCCGACGATGCGGCGCATGGCCGGGGCATCGGTGATGTCGGCCTCCTCGAACTCGACGCTGGTGCCCGCGCCGATGCACTTGAGGTTCATGCATTTCCACTGCGGGTCGTAGAACGGGCAGAAGTTGTCGATGCCGACGACTTTCCACCCGCGGTCCCGAAACGCCTCGGCCGCGTGCGACGGAATAAACCCGGCCATGCCGGTGATGAGAATGGTCTGCTGAGACATAGTGAATATTGTAGGGTTTGGCGCGATTGACGCGAGAGGCGGAGGGGTAAGGATGAAGGATGAGGGATGAACGATGAATCAGACGTGCGTAATCGTGTTCACGGGAAACGTGTTTGGTGACCAGAACCTCGTGGCATGGGCGTCTCGCCCATGCGTGTCGGTACTCCGACACATCTTCATGGTCCGAGACAATGTCGACGCCCAGTGCGTGCAGACGGGAACGCTCGTTTGATCATGTTCTATGGCTGGCTGGTTGGCGCTTGTGGACGAGGAGGATTGTGGCCTACTTTCAATTCAGCGAGGAGGTGAAGAGCTTCTGGCTTTGGCAGCCACTGCACATGCCCGTCGCCGTAGAGGACGTTCATGCCGTCGTTCTCGTGGTTCTTCAGTATTTCGTAAGCCAGAACGTGATCGGGCGTGAGCGACTTCACATTGAGACCGGCGCCGAGATACACGTACGAGCAGTGACCTATCAGGGTGACGGTGTTCTGGCCGGTGGTCTGAGTTGTCAGGCCCTTGGCAGGCGTATCGCTGCTCGATGGGCAGATGAGTACTTCGGGGCTGAGATCGAGTGTGGGAATCAACACCGCAAGGTCCGGCGGCAGCAATCCGTTGTTGTCGTTGGCGTAGAGCTGCAGGCATTGCCCGATTGAGCGAAGTTGATGGGCGCACTGGACGCGTTGGATCCTGGCCTTGGGGCGGACTGCGATCAGGACGACCGCGAAGCAGGCGAGAGACACAACAGATGCGACGCCGATCGCGCGAGCCCATCCTGCGGCACGCCGCCCTTGCTTTGGCCCGGTGGGATTCATTCCCCTGGTTCCACAGACGATTGCGGCGATTGATGCTGCGATGAGCAGAGGTATGCCGAGTCCCAAAGGGACTATTCCGCCGCAGACCATCAGAGCGACTATTGGAATCGCGATAGCGCACCCCATGGCCCACGCCGCCATAGCGTTGGGTACGACGGGAGTTGGTGGCGTGGCGTATGACAACACTGGCGGTTGGGAAGCGGTGTCCGATGGCTCAGCAACGCCGTCATTTGGAGGATCCTTGTCCGGACCCGCGTCTGTCATAGGGCAGCATCATACGCTGCGCGATGAGGGAAATACAACTGCTTTTGCCATGACGGGGCTGGTGTTCCAGAACGGTCACGTTTAGTGCTGCCGATGCCCTCACCGGCAGGTTCGTCCATCGGTGCTTCGCCAGTGAGGGCACTGGCGGCACTCTTGGCGTCAAATGCGATCGTTCTGGCTGGTGTTCGATTTGCATCGCGGGTCGATTAGACTAGGTTCATGCCCAATACACTGCCGCAGGCGATATCGAACGTGGAGGAACTGGATGAGCTGCTCAGCCGGCCGACATCCAGCGCAGTCGAGACGATACGCCGGATTTCTGGGGATGTGGTCGTTCTGGGCGTGGGCGGGAAGATGGGGCCGACGCTGGCGCGGATGCTGCGGCGGGCGGCGGATGCGGCCGGGACGCCGCGGCGGATCATCGGGGTGGCGCGGTTCAGCAATCCAGAACTGCCGAAGCTGCTGACGGCTTGTGGTGTGGAGACGATCGCGGCGGATTTGTTGGATCCGCGACAGTTGACGCAGTTGCCGGAGGCACCGAATGTGATCTACATGCCGGCGCTGAAGTTCGGGGCCAGCGGGCAGGCCGGGCGGACGTGGGCGATCAACAGCTTCCTGCCGGGGCTGGTGTGCCAGCGGTATCCGCAGGCGCGGATCGTGGCGTTCTCGACTGGGAATGTGTATGGGCTGGTGCCGGTGGACTCGGGCGGCAGCAGGGAGAGCGACGAACTGCGGCCGGTCGGCGAATATGCGATGAGCTGCCTGGGGCGCGAGCGCGTGTTTGACTATTTCTCGCGCGAGGCCGGGACGCGGGTGGCGCTGGAACGGCTGTATTACGCGACGGAGATGCGCTACGGGGTGCTGCGAGATATCGCCGAGAAGGTGGCCAAGAGCGAGGCGGTTGATGTGTCCATGGGGCACATCAACTGCATCTGGCAGGGGGATGCCAACGCGCGGACGATCCAGTTGCTGGAGCATACGCAGAGTCCGGCGTACGCGGTGAATGTCTCGGGGCCGTGGCTGCTGAAGGTGCGAGAGGTGGCGGAGCAGTTCGGCGAGTTGCTGGGGAAACGGCCGGTAATTACGGGCCAGGAGGCGGGCGATGCGCTGGTGTGCAACGCCACGCGGTCGCTGGAACTGTTCGGGCGGCCGGGGGTGGAGATCGAGACGCTGCTGCGGTGGACGGCTGACTGGGTGCGGCGGGGCGGGGAGTCGGTCAACAAGCCGACGCATTTCGAGGAGCGTGGGGGGAAGTACTGAGCGGAGAGGCACGGAGGCACGAAGGGAAACAGCGACGAAGCGACGGAGCGACGAAGGGGCGGAGGCGAAGGAAGCGAGATGCGACAATGATGGATGCGGCAGTACGAATGGCGTTGAACAAGGGAGTGGTGATTCCGGCGTCGCCGCTGGCGTTGGATCGGAACCGGCGGCTGGACGAGCGGCGGCAGCGGGCGCTGTGGCGGTATTATCTGGCGGCCGGGGCGGGTGGAATCGCGGTGGGCGTGCATACGACGCAGTTCGCGATCCGGGATGCGAACGTCGGGCTGTTCGAGCCACTGCTGTCGCTGGCGCGGGAGGAGTTTGACCGGGCGGAGCAAGGGGACAGATCTGCGAAGGGTGAGAGACGGGCATGCAAGAAGGATGACAGACAGGAACGCAAGACGGACGACAGACAAGAATGTCCGTCCTACCGGCCGGCGGCGCGAGTCGGGGGGATCATCGGTTCGATGGCGCAGGCGGTGCGGGAGGCGACGTTGCTCCGCGATCACGGATTCCACGCGGGCCTGCTGGGCCTGGGCGCGTTGCGGGAGGCGTCTGACGATCAGCTGATCTCGCATTGCATGGTGGTGGCGGAAATCATCCCGGTGATGGGGTTCTATCTGCAACCGGCCGCGGGGGGACGGCTGCTGCCGTATTCGTTCTGGCGGCGGTTTGCGGAAATTGAGAACGTGGTGGCGATCAAGATCGCGCCGTTCAACCGGTATCAGACTGTCGATGTTGTACGGGCGGTGGTGGAGTCGGGGCGGGACGACATCGCGCTCTACACCGGCAACGATGACAACATTATGCCGGATCTGGTGACGCCGTTTGCGTTTGATTGCGGCGGGCGACTGGTCGAGCGGCGGATTGTTGGTGGACTGCTGGGGCACTGGGCGGTGTGGACGCGAACGGCGGTGGAGCAACTGGGGATGTGTCACATTGCCAGCGAGGCCAGCAAGCTGAGCAATGAAGCGACGAAGCGAGACCCTTCGCGTACTCAGGGCGGGCTCCGCGACGATACGGCGGGAGCGGCGGGGGATGAACGGCCGCGGTCGCTGGGGGAGATACTGGCACTGGGAACGCAGGTGACCGATGCCAACGCGGCGATCTTCGACGTTGCTCACGGATTCGCCGGTTGTATCGCCGGAATTCACGAGGTATTGCGGCGGCAGGGATTGCTCGAAGGCATCCGGCTGCTGGATGAACGCGAGGGCCTGTCGCCTGGCCAGGCCCAGGAGATCGATCGCGTGTATCGCGCCTATCCGCATTTGAATGACGATGTGTTCGTGGCGGAGCATCTCGATGAGTGGATGAAGTAACAGGGGGGTCTTGTTGCATGAACGGGTGATCAGCTTGCGGATGAGGACGGACTTGAGAAATAGCGTTTGCCTTCTATAGTCCGTGACACGCTGGCGGTGTCCGTTGGTCACCGCCAGGCGTGATGTGGAGAGAAAGGCGAAAGGCCCGGGCAGGATTTCGATCAGAGTTGGCACAGTGGTGGAGATGCCGATGAAACATGGATTCGACCGCAGTCGCTTGAGTGGACCCACGAAGGCCGCAAACACGCCGGATTCGGCGTCCGGCTGCTGCTCGCACGCAGGGGGTTGCACGCGTCGCCAGTTCCTTCGTCGCAGTGCGGTCGTGGCGGCCGCGCGGTTTCTGCTGCCGCACTCCGCGTTTGCTGGCGAGGCCGCACCGGTCAACACGGCCGGGGCCAAGGTGGCCATCGTTTCGTGCAACGAGTATGGCGCCGAGGTTCGCGCGGCCATGGGCCAGGCGTTCGACCTGATCGGCGGCATCGGCTCGCTGGTCAAGCAGAAGACCGTCACCGTGAAGGTGAATCTGACGGGCACTGATTTCAGGCGGGTTTTTGCCCGGCCTATTGGCGAGAGCGTGATGACGCATTACTCGACGGGACTCGCGCTGTGCGGGTTGCTGTTCGAGGCGGGCGCCAGGCGCGTGCGTTTTGTCGAATCGACCCAGAGCCGGCTTGTCCTGGAGCAGTCGCTGGGCGAGGCCGGCTGGGACGTGAACGCGCTGCTGGCGCTGGGGAAAGTCGAGTTCGAGAACACGCGCAATCTCGGGCTGGGGAAGAAGTATTCCGAAATGAAAGTGCCCGGTGGCGGGCTGATGTTCTCGTCGTTCCAGTTCAATCACGCCTACGACGAAACAGACGTGATGGTGTCGTTGTGCAAACTGAAGCAGCATGCCACGGCCGGCATCACGCTGTCGATGAAGAACCTCTTCGGGATCACGCCGAATTCGATCTACGGGGACGAGGCCGGCAGCGAGATGGCAACGGCCGGGCGGGGTTTGTTGCACACGACCGGATGGCAATCGGATCCGACGATCGGGCGATACCAGTTGCCCGGTTTCAAACTGAAACGAGCGGAAGAGCCGGCCGATCCGGGGATTCGCGTGCCGCGGATCGTCACCGACATCTGCGGGGCGAGGCCGATTCACCTGGCGCTGATCGATGGCATCACCTCGATGAGTGGCGGCGAAGGGCCGTGGATCGGGAAGGTTGCGTATACCAAACCCGGAGTGTTCATCGCGGGGTTGGATCCCGTGGCCACCGATGCGGTGGGGGCGGCGGTCATGGGGGTTGCCAACCCGCGAGCCGAGCGCTGGACAGTGCCCTTGGGCCAGTGCGAGAACGGCCTGTTGCTGGGCGAGCGAACCGGGCTGGGAGTGGCCGAAATCGCGAAGATCGACGTGCGCGGGATGAGCGTCGAGCAAGCACGGTGCCCGTACCCCGCGCTGGAGGCCGATCCGCCGGCGGTGAAGAAGGAATGAACGGCGCGCCCATTTCTCGGGAATGGCCCGAAGAACTGAAACCGCCATCCCGAGTGTACTCGCGAGGGATCTGGCTGCGAGCGGCAAGGCCAGATGCTTCGCGAGTACGCTCAGCATGATGACTCCTGCGACGAAGGCACGTTGTGTCTTTCCCGGATTTCCGGTCACGTCGGGAATGAACGGATGGCCGGTTCGTTGGTTGTAGAGGGTGGAGACACTGTTTATGCGAGTGAAATACATTCTGGCGGCGCTGGTCGGCTGGTCCATGGTTCTCGGCAGCGCGAAGGCGGCCGAGCCCAAGCCGTATCCGTTCTTCCCGTTCTGCATCGACTGGCACGATGCCAAGAAGCGGAACTTCGAACAGCAGGCCGAGATGCTCAAGGAACTTGGTTACGACGGCGTCGGGCATATCTGGCTGGACAAGGTTGACGAGCGGATCAAGACGCTGGATGCCGTGGGGCTGAAGCTGTATCAGATCACGATGGTGGTGGATGTGGGGCCGGGGAAGAAGCCGTACGATGAAGTGAAGCTCAAAGAGGTGCTGGGGCTGATCAAGGGCCGCGGTGTGCAGTTCTGCCTGTTGATGAATGGCATGAAGCCGTCGGATCAGTCGGGTGATGCGCACGCGGTGGAGGTTCTGCGGGAGATGTCGGATCTGGCGAAGGACTCGGGCGCACAACTGCTGCTTTATCCGCACCAGGGATCGTGGGTGGAGCGGATTGAGGATTCGATCCGCGTGGCCGACAAGGTGGACCGGCCGAACGTGGGGGTGATGTTCAATGTCTGCCATTGGCTGCGCGTGGACAAGAGTCGCGACTATAAGACGCTTTTGCAGAAGGCCATGCCGCGGCTGTGGGCCATCTCCATCAACGGCGCGGACGAGTTCGACGACAAGCCCGGCTGGGAGCATTACATCCAGCCGCTG
>JBEKVL010000120.1:0-10983 GCA_049514055.1 Tepidisphaeraceae bacterium
TGGATTTCCCGAATGAATGCCTCGGATTTCCCAACGCCGGATCCCCAGGGGACATCGTGGCCATCAGGGCCGGCCGCGTGCAGGTCGTGCATATGCACGGTGATCAGGCGGTCCTTGAGGATATTCACAGCCTCGATCGGGTCGATACCGGAGCGCATCCAGTAGCCCAGATCGCCGCAGGCGCCGATCCGTTTGCTGCGCCCCTGACATGCCTTCATGACTCCGTCGGGATGCCAGTATTGCGGCGATGCCTTTTTGTCGTGATTGTGAATGGCGAGGTTGATGTCGTATTCATTGCAGAGCTTCTCAATGGTGTCCAGCGATTCGGGCAGCGGCTCGGACATGAAAGTCTCGATGCCGATCTTGCGGCCGAACTCGAACATCTTGCGACATCCCCCGGCATCGCCGGGAATCTGCTGATAGTAATACGTCAGAAGACGAACGCCCGCGGCTTCCAGCTTCATGCGGATCTGCCGCAACTCATCGTCGGTGAGCTCGGGGTCGAAATCCCTGGAGATCTCCTTGCTCACCTTCTGGAAACTGAGCCCTCCCATGAACGGCAGGCCGAGTTGGGCGGTCTTGTCGATGGCCTCGAAGAGTGTGTATTTCTGGAACGTATATGCCTCGACGCCCAGTCGCCAGCCGAGCGTCTCCTGGGCGCGGAGCGCGGGCGTGAGTCGGCGGCTGGGGATTGTCGGAGCAGGCAGATCGCCCAGCGCGAACTGCGTCGCCGCCAGATAGAAGCTCAGCATTTTCGCGTCCCAGAAGACATACGGGTTGTGGCCGATCGTGCAGTAGAACGTGCGACCTCGGCCATATTGCCGCACCCAGGCCACCGCGTAGTCGTTGTCCGCGCGCACGGTCTTGCCAAAGGCCGGCTGTTGAGTCATGTCGGTCTTTTGTGTGTCGATGGTGAGCAGCACGCGCAGGCGATCGCGCGAATAGGGCTCGTGGACCCGGAAGAACTCGTCGCGGTATTCGAAGCTCTGGCCGCCGAAAGCCTGGTTCAGCGGGTGACTTGGATCGTCGGGTTTGATGACCACGCGCTCGTCGCTCGCTTTGTGATTGGCGCCGCGGCCGCCCAGCATGACGCCGAACTCCGGCCAGTCCTCGATCGCGCCGGGCCATTTAGTGAAGGCAACGGCGGTTCCGTGTACACCCATCATTCCGCCGCCGCCATAGATGAACTCGACCAGGCTCTGCCGCAGCGCGGGATCTTCAAAGAGGTTGCCCACGTTGTTGTTGAAGAACACCGCATCGAACTGCCGCAGGCTCTGCGGCTTGAACACGGCGGGATCGCGGCTGATGACCGTCTCGAACGCGCCGGTTTTCCGGCCCATGAGCGTGAACGCGAGATTGGCCGTGGGGATCGAGCGATGCCCGCCATAGTTGACGTTGAGATCGAAGATCAGGAGTTTTCTTGGCCGGCGCGGCGGAACCGGGGCCTTGGCCGGGATCGCGGCCTCGAGCTTCTGCTGCTCCGCGGGATCAGGCGTGATCGGCGACTCGGCGGCGTCGGCCGGGGGCCAGGGAGATGCGAGCATCCCGGCCGCGGCAGCGGTGCCGCCCAGGAATACGCGTCGCGTGATGCTGTCGGGCGGCACGATGCCGTGAACGGCGGGGCGTATTGGTTGGGTGTTCATAATTGAGATGTCCTTGTGGGCCGTCAACAGGGAAGACAATGGACAGGCGGTGATGTTGAGTGGCGGTTCTTTCGGAGACACGCCCTGACTCGCCCGATGCCGATTCACTCGCCTGTCCGGGCAGACAATGACAGCCAAGAACGCCTGTCCTAATGCAACGGCCGTGGTTACCCGCCGCTCCGCCGACATCACCACTACCGCCCGAACATGCTCCGTTCGTATTTTTCAAACGCATCCAGTTCGCGTTTGGCGGCGGCCGCTTCCTCGTCACTCAGCGAAAGCCCGTGCTTCTCGCCCGGATCGGTTGTCAAGTCGTACGCCACCGGCCGGGCAGTGCCTCCGAAATAGACCCACTTGCGGGAACCTTTGATGACGCAGCGGCTGATGCCGGTGAAGAAACTGGCGCAGTAGACCGTGTCCCGTGGATTCCGGCCGACGATGCTGACACCTTGCACCGGCCAGGCCGCATCCCGAATGCCCATCAGGTCGGCCACCGTCGGCGCGATATCGATCTGTCTCGACCGTTCCACGGTCTGGCTGGTCTTGTTCCGCAGCCGCCCATCGGCCGACCAGAAGAGCAGGGGCACGGCGATTTCCTCCTCGTACATGTTGTTGTTGTGAATGTAGGTTCCATGCTCGCCAAACGACTCGCCGTGATCGCCGACGAACACGAAAAGCGTTTGATCCAACAGGTTCGCGGCCCGGAAACTCGCGACCATTTCCTCCATGACGCTGTCGAGGTACTTCACCGATGCCCAGTAGCTGTCGATCGAGATGTCGGGGACATGCTGCTTGCCGGGGTAGATGTAGGGGTAATGGGCCGCGTGCGTAACCACGGCCGCGGCAAACGGCGTCCCGGTTTCGGCCGCGGTGGCGGCGAACTTCGTCACCAGCGGGGTATCGTAGAGTCCGTAGGGCGTCCTGGGCGAGGTCGGCTGTCCGCCGTTGGTAATGTCGGGGATGCTCAGTACCGGATCGGCCCCGCAGGAGGCCAGCACGCCGCGGGTGTTCTCGAACCACAGGCTGGCCGTGCTGAAACAGAATGCGTGCGAGCCGGATTGCTCGCGCAGCGCCCAGAGGATCGAGGGCTGCCTGGCCGCATGGGATTCCTTGAGCGCAAATCCCGGGAACGGGTGCCGGCCGGTGAGGATGGCATACTCCGACTTCTCTGAATGCGGCACGCTCACATAGCATTTGGTGAGCAGCCCGTCTCGGGCCATCGCGTGCAGTGCCGGGGCTCTTGATGAAGACGCCTTGTCGAGATCCAGGCCCTCCCAGCGGATGGATTCCATCATGATGATGACGACATTCTTGAACGCGGGGATACCCGCGAACTCCGGCCGACGCCGGCCGATGGCCTCCGCCAGCGGATGCACCGGCTGGTCGAAACTCAAGGCCGGATCGGCGGCCGCATCGGCATGAGGAACCCAGGCATCAAGCCTGTCCGACGCATAATCATACATCAGGTTCTTTTCGGCGTTCCAGACCTGCGAGGGCGCCCGGCGGTCCATGATGGAAACCGCCCCTATAGCAAGGCATGCCGACGCGGCGAGAGCCAGTGCGCGGGCCCATTTCCTCGCGACGGTCAAGGGGGCTGCCGCCTCGTCGCGGCGGCCGGCGAGAAACACCAGGGACCAGAGCAGGGTCATTGCGACCATGAGCACGGTGAACAACCAGCGGAAGTTCATGCCCAGCCCCGCGTCGTAGACCCAGAACGCCGGCGCGCCGTCGGCGAGGTCGCTCGCGTATTTCTGATAGTAATGCACCAGGTCCCATCCGAGCGGCCTGGCCCAGAGTTCCCGGACGCGAATATCGAACAGCAGCGCGCCGAGCAACAGGATGGTGGCGGCAAATCCGACGACCGCCCGCACCCACGACATTGTCCTGGTGAACCAGTACAGGCAGACGAACGCCGCGATAGACAGTGCGACATCCTGGAGCACCGAGCGGCCCAACTCGGGTCGCCCGAAATCGGCGGGGATGCCATGCTGCATATACGACCAGAGGGCCAGTTTGGGCACAAGCAACAGCAGGGCGATGAGGACGAGCGGGAGGGTGTGGGGACAGCGACGCAGTATCATTGACCCATTCTAAACCAATTCTTAATTGTACTCTAATCGGCTCCGCAGCCTTGTGGTCCGGCGGTCTGGCTCATACAATCGGCACCGCTGAGTGGCTGACACGTCTCACTCAAGCGAGTCGCAGGTTTCGGTTATTTCGTGGCCGTTGTGCAAGCCATTCTGTTTGTGGAAGGAGTTGCCTGTGGGAATTCGAGAAACACTCAATGAGAATCCGCGTGCGGCGACCGGTGTTGCCATCGGCCTGATCGGCCTGACCCTGATCTGGGTGGTCTGGTCTTTGTGGCCGGCGCGCCCCATGGCGCCGGGCGATTTCAAGCAGTTCTATACCGACGATGACGGGACGTCCTATTTCAAGGACACCGCGGGCCAGGTTGCGCCGTTCAAGCACGACGGCCGCGATGCAGTGGTGGCGTTCGTCTTTCGCGGTGCCAGAGGCAAGCCGTTCGTCGGCTACATGGAGAAGTACACCGACCTGGGGAAGCAGAAGAAAGAAGAGATCAAGGCCGACAAACAGCATCCACAGCGGCTCCGCATGGAGTTGTACCCGCTGGAACAGACGGAGAAACTTGTTAAGAAGCCCGGCGCAGGCAACCCGTGGGTGAACCCGGCGAAAGACCCGGCCCTGGCGGCACAGATCCGGCAGGTGAGCAGTCCCGACGGTTCTCCGGTCAAGCCGGTGTCCGTGGACGAATGATCCTCAGGCCGCCTCGGCAATCACGGCCGGCTCATCGGCGGATCGACGCATGTGCTTGCGCAGGGCGGTTGTCCAGATTGCCGCGGCCAGCAGCAGTCCGGCCGCCATCGCGAACGGCCCGAGTCCCCGGTTCTTCCAGTACACCAGGGTTCCCAGTATGGGTCCGGCCACGCGCGCCAGCGAGGACATGCCCCAGTAAAGCCCGAAGACGACGCCCTGCTTGTCGGGCGGCGTGGCCTTGGACACCAGCGACTGGAACGTCGGCTGCCACATGCTCCGCCCGACCGCGTTGAAGAACCCGGCCACAAACAGCAGGGAAACCACCGGATAGAGGTCTGCCTGCGCATACCCCAACATGCCGGCCGCCGCCGCGATCAGACCCCAGATCGCCAGCGTCCACTCGTCAAACCGCTTGTTCATCCTGTGGATCAAACCGCCCTGGACAACAACGATCACCACCCCGAGGAACCCCATGTAGAACGTGGCCGGCCGCAACGTCCAGCGGAACCGGTCCAGCAGGAACATGACCAATGACGCCTCCATCATCACGAAAGCGGCCATGCACAGGAACGACGTCAGCAGCAAGGCCCGCAAGACCGGATCGCGGAGTACGGGCAGGAACGTGCGGGGATGCAGCCACGCCTCGGCGTCGATGGGCTTGTGAGCCCGTGACTCGCGCAACAGGAACAGGGTCATCAGGCATGAAATAAAGCTCGCCCCGGCCGCAAGGTAGGCGGGGAGCCAGATGTGCCTGGCGCCAAAGACGCCCCCGATGAAAGGTCCGAGCGTGAAACCCAGGCCGAAAGCGGCCCCCAGCAGGCCCATGCCTTTGGAGCGGTTTTCGGAAGTGGTGCTGTCGGCGATATAGGCCTGGGCCGTGGAAATATTGCCGCCGCTGACACCGTCGATCACGCGCGAAGCATAGAGCAATGTCAGAGCCAGCCCTCCGCCGCCCCAGAAATTCTGGTTGACCAGCCCCATCAGCACATACCCGATGGCGCTGCCGAACTGGGACAAGACCAGCACGGGTTTTCGGCCGATGCGGTCGGACCAGGCCCCCAGGATCGGGGTCGCGACGAACTGACAGGCCGAGAAGATCGAGAAGATCAACCCGACTTGCACGGGCGAGGCACTGAACTGCCTGGCGTAGATTGGCAAGGCCGGGATGATGATGCCAAAACCCAGCAGGTCGACGAAGACGATAAGGAATATCGTCAGCAGCGCGAACCGGGGCGGAGAGGACATATTTGCGTTGTCGCGAACATCGGTCATGGGAGTCATTATTGCACGCCCGATGACGAATGACCAATCGCGCGTCGCGGCGTGGTGGGTTCAGGGTGTGCCCGCGGATTCAACGCGCCGCAGCAACACCAGTGTTGCCATGCCCAGGATGACCACGGTCGGGCCTTCGATGGCGATCCACCACGTCGGCAGGCCGATCCGCCAGTCGATTCCGAAGATCGTCAGGCCGAAGAAGACGTAGAAGCCGGCATAGGCAACGATGACGGGTCTGTGGCGGCGGATATCGAAGGAGAGGACCCAGAGCATGGCGCCCATCATGGCGTACAGTGCGGATTCCGAGCGGGCCAGGTATTCGAAGACCGGCGGGGCGGGGATGGCGCCGAGCCCCAGGGCGCGATTGGCCGCGTCCATCATGCTTCGGGGCATGAACACGGCAATGATGGCCAGCATGGAAATGGTGCCGGTGACACGCAGGAAGACCCTCAAATCACGTTCAGCGGACATGCGAAGAGAAGATAGCGGGAGCGGGGCGGGATGTGAAACAGAGAATCGTCCCCACCTGGGGACGATTCTCTTCCGGGAAGAACACTTTTTCGGGCGGGGACTCGAATCGGGTCCCCAGGTTAGATCATCCAGCTACCTCCTGTTCTGGCGGCCTGACTTGCGACCGTCGGCCGGTTTGACCAAGTCCGTTCACTTCTGGAAATCCGCTCAACATACAAGGCGTCAGTTTCTCTCCCCCCGAGAGTAGCAACTTGCGTGCCGCAGGCCACCCGATTCTCCGGGCCGATGTTTGTGGTAGAATGCCCTCGGCGGCGTGTTTGGCACTGGGCTCTGCGACAGGAGCGTGACAGTCTGGCACAGTTGGCCATCACGGGATGGGCGACCGCGCCGGATGGTGTGCTGAAGCACAGGCTGCGCGATGCTGCGTAATCCGGGTGACAGCAGGATTTGCCAAGTCAAGTAATATCGGCCCCAGCCGCGCAACTCCTGTCGGGAACGCGGTTTGCTTCCGAAAATGTCGTGAGAACCATGTCTTGCCTGGAACGTCCATTGTCGTCGTACATTCTCCTGGTGGAAGATAACACGACGCTGTGTAAGTGCCTGAAGCAGTTCATTCAGGATCAGGGATATCAGGCGATCGTCGCGGGCACGTTGAAGGAAGGGCTTGAACGGCTTGGCGAGTATCGGCCGTGGCTGTGCCTCTTGGATCTGAACCTGCCGGATGGAAGCGGCCTGGAACTGCTGAACCGGGTGACGTCGAACGGGCATCGTTGCCGGGTTATCGTCATGACGGCGTTCGACTTGAAGCATCTGCGTCCGGCGCACGCGGCCGGTGTGCTGGCCGGGTGGATGAACAAGCCGGTCGATCCGGTGGAGCTGATGCGCCTGGTGAAGGCTGAGGAAATCCGCCAATCTGATATAATTGCCGGGGCCGACAGGAGTTGTTCCCGCTGATCGAGATTCCCTGGGCCACGGATGAAACGCATTCTCGGCATTTCGCGCAAGTGGTGGGCCGCGGCCGGCATGATCCTGCTGGCGGCGGTCCTGACGGTGCCGTGGACCTTCTGGATCATGCTGGCGGCCTATGAGCGTGACGTCAACGAGAAGGCGTCGATGCTGGCCGAGCGGGTAAAGATTCACCTGTCGTCGAACTGGTGGAAGTCGGAGCAGATGCTGGACCCGCTGCGAGCGGAGATCATGGGAGACAACACGGTCATGGAGGTGTGCTTCCTGGATTACGCCCGCGGGCGCGGCGGTTACGTGCGGCGGGACGATGCCAGCCCGGTTCCGCGGTCGATCACCGAGGCCGAGTCGCTGGTCGCGGCCGACCCGACGAACCGGATTCTCTCGCCGATCCGCACGGAGGCCGGGGTGACGGGGGTGGTGTACATCGAACTGTCGAACAAGGGCCTGTGGAAGCGGTTCTGGCAGACCGAGGGCAAGCTGATGTGGCGTGTCGGGGTGCAGACGGCGTCGGCGACGCTGATCCTGGGGCTGGCCGGCGTACTGGCGTTTCACATGTGGGGTTCGGCGGCGCGGCAGCGCGAGCGGGCCGAGATGGAGCAGATGGGACTGCTGGCCGAGCGCGGGCTGACGGCGGCGGTGCTGGCCCACGAGATCCGCAATCCACTACAAGCGTTGCGCTTTCAGATTCACTCGTTGCGGAAGAACGCCGCCGATGCCGGGCGTGTCGGGGCCACGGCCGACACCATCGACTCGGAACTGGAGCGGATCCAGCGGCTGGTGCAGGATTACCTGGCGCACGAGAAGGCCCAGGCGTTCCACGCCGAAGCGGTGTCGCTGGTGGAGGCGCTGCAGGGGCTTCGGACGGTCATGGAGGGGCTGCTCAAGAGCGAGCAGACCGAACTGGCCGTGTCGGCGGGGACGGATGCGGTGGTGTCGTGCGACCCGCATGCCTTGAGGCAGATCCTGATGAACCTGGTGCTCAACGCCCAGCAGGCGATGGGCCGCGGCGGGAGAATCACCATCGGCATCAGGCGGGAGGCGGAGTTCGGGATCATCTCGGTCGCCGACACCGGGCCGGGGATTCCGCCGGAAATGCTGGAGCGGCTGTTCAAGCCGTTCCAGACGAGCAGGAAGGAAGGGAGCGGCATCGGGTTGGCGCTGGTCAAGCGCTTCGCGGACAACTTCGGGGGCAGCGTCTCGGTGGAGAGCGAGGCCGGCAAGGGGGCGACGTTCCACGTGAAGTTGCCGCTGGCGGAACGGGGCGCGGCCGGCCAAGGATGATGATATCTGCTGCCCCTTCGGGGCTGGGTATGGCTGGGCCAAACGGGTACAATTCCCACGGTGAATATGCCTGAACAGACTTTTCAGATTCTGCTGGTCGAGGATGACGAATCCGTGCGCGAGTCGGCCGCGACCGTATTGCGCGAAGAGGGATATGCGGTAACGTCGGCCGTCGACGGCGAGGATGCCATGGGGAAGATGTCGCCGGGGACCGATGTGGTCGTGGCCGACCTGAACATGCCGAAGGTGGACGGCCGCGAATTGCTGCGCTGGGTGATGACCAACCACGCCGGCACGGCCATGATCCTGATGACCGCCTACGGCACGATTCCGCTGGCCGTGGACGCGATCAAGGCCGGGGCGTCGGCCTTTCTGACCAAGCCGCTGAATCCCGATGAACTGCTGCTTCAGGTGCGAAAGGTGCTCGAGGACAAAGGGCTGCGAAAGGAGCTTTCGCGTCTGCGCGGGCAGTTGCGGGACGGGTGGCATTACCGGAACATCATCGGCCGCGGGCCGGGCATGCAGCAGGTGTTCGCCATAATCGACCGGGCGGCGCCGGTGAAGACGACGGTGCTGGTGGTTGGCGAATCGGGGACGGGCAAGGAAATGGTCGCCCGCGCGCTGCACGAAGGCAGCCCGCGCCGCGGCGGGCCGTTCCTGGCGATCAACTGCGGGGCCATCCCGGAGAACCTGATCGAGTCCACGCTCTTTGGCCACGAGAAGGGCGCGTTCACAGGCGCCGACGCGAAGACCCGCGGCTATTTCCAGGCCGCCAATGGCGGGACGCTGCTGCTGGATGAGATAGGCGAACTGCCGGTTGGCCTGCAGAGCAAGCTGCTGCGCGTGCTCGAGGATGGCGCTGTCACGCCGGTCGGCACAACGGCGCTGCAGAAGGTGGATGTGCGCATCGTGGCCGCCACCAACCGCGATTTGGAGATCGAGGCCAAGGGCGCCCGCTTCCGCCAGGACCTGTATTTCCGGCTGAACGTGGTGAAGATCCAACTGCCGCCGCTGCGGCAGCGTCCGGAAGATCTGCCGCTGCTGACGCGGCACCTGCTCGATGAGATCTGCAAGCAGAACGGATTCGAGCCGCGCGAGGTCGATCCGTCGCTGCTGGAGGCATTCGCTGAATACGACTGGCCAGGCAACGTGCGGGAACTCAAGAACGCCCTGGAGAGCCTGGTGATCCTGAGCGGCAAACACACGCTGTCGGCCGACGACCTGCCGGAGAAGTTCTTCCCCGAAAAAGTGACGACGGCGGCGGCAGGAGTGGCCACAGGCGAAGCCGGCCAGCCGGCCAGCGAGACGTCGGAGGAAATGAATCTTTCGCGGCTGTCGAAGCAGACGATTCTCAAGGCCCTGGAGAACTGCCACGGCAACCGCACCGAAGCGGCCAAGCAACTGGGTATCAGCCGGCGGACACTGCATCGGCGGCTGAACGAGTTTGGATTGCGGGAGTAGAAGCGGGTGGGCAGGGGTGTGACGATTCTTCCGGGAGGGCCGTGCTTCCACACGGCCGGGACCGTGATCGGCGATCGCGGCTACAAACGCTGCAGAGGACTGCGCGCCTCCCGGAAGATGGGCACGCCCGGTGAATTCGACCAACGGAGGTTCCATGTATCGTCCGCTCACGATGGTCCTGGTGGCGATGGGATGGACGACGGCGGCGCTGGCTCAGGAGCAGGCTGTGCCCAGGCCCAATCCAATGGTGCCGGCGGGTGCGTGGGCCGCGTCGCTGAAAGAGCATCCGCGACTGCTCGGCCCGCGAGCTTATCTAAAGGGCCGCGTACAGCAACGGCCGCAGGACTGGCAGCAGATCCGGCAGGCACAAGAGTTGCCCATGCTCGGGGTGGCTCACGCCGTTGAGGGGCGCACGCGTCAGCAGGTCGAGCCGCACATCCGCGAGGCGATGAAGAACATCGGCCGCGGCGTCACCGACATCCACCAGGACACCTGGATCTGGCTGACGCAGGTGGTGATGGTCTACGACCAGTTCCACGACCTGCTCACGCCGCAGGAGCGGCGGCAGATCATCGACTGGATCAACCCGCACCTCGAGAAGTTCGTTTGCGACGAGGGCGCCTTCCACAACTCCACGCTCTCCAAGGTACACTGCTACCTGCGAATAGCCTACGGCACCTGGGGCGAGAACCCCCGGGCGAAGGAGTTTCGCGACTACGCGCTGCTGAAGCTCTACGAAGGCAAGCTCCTGCCCGTGCTCAAGGAGTTCGGCCAGGGCGGCGGCTACACCGAGTGTGGCTGGTACACGCGCGGCTCGCTGTGGAACCTGGTCGAGGCGCTGGAACTGGCCCGGCGGTTTGAGGCCTACGACGGCTTTGCCAGGGCGCCGGCGTTCTTCTACCAGCGCCTGGCCTACGAAATGCTTCAGCCGTACCCGGGGCGATGGCTTTACGGCACCGAGCGCTTCGCCTGCGAGGGCGACGGCTCGGAAGTCTACGGCGGCCATACCGAGTATCCCCGGCACACGCGGATGCTGCTGGGGCAGTATTTCCGCGGATCGGAACTGGCCCGTTACGTGGCCAACAAGCGCCGTCGCGGCTCCAACGCACAG
>JBEKVL010000121.1:0-10965 GCA_049514055.1 Tepidisphaeraceae bacterium
GCTACGTTGTTCCACGGGACAAACGGCACGAACATGCCCGGCTCATGAAGCGATTCATGCAGATCATGACGCGTCTGGGTTGCGAGCACTTCGAGGTTTACGAACAGGTCGGCGCGAATTGGGCGGCCGTGCGCACGGATCCGCGCTATATCCAGATCATCCGTTTTCGCGACCGCAAGCAGCACCAGGTTCTCCAGGAGGCCGAGCGTAACGATCCGCAGGCGCAGCAACTCATCCGCGAGTTCTGCGATCTGATCGGATTCAACGAGCAGCAGCAGCAGGGACAATTCTCGGTCGGGTATTATGGCAGCGTCGTGTCCACCCTTTCCGAGAGTGCCGGCGACATACTCGACGGCGCGGCCGGGTGACCTGTTCGACAATCCCGGCCGGTTTCTAATGGACCGGCGGGTATCGTGAGTGTAAGAATTGATCACGACCTCGGCCGATGCTGGCCGGGGCTAAGGAGACTCAAGATGAAAACGTTCTTTCGGCTGTTCGTGTTCCTGTTGCTGGTTGGCGGCTGGGCATTGGCGGCGGCGTCGCTGCACATTGTGCGTACGCCCGGGATGATCCCGAAACTGGGCATGCTGCACTTCGTGCCCAAGACCGACCTGACCTACTCGGAGACATGGCTGGACACCACAAAATGGACGTCGGCTGATGTGGATAATCACGCGGCTTTCAAGGATCGCCTTGACAAAGCCGGCAAGCTCGATTGGATCAAGCATGTCGGCGCGGCCACGGCGTCGGCCAAATAAGGCACGCGGCCGGAATAACTCTCCGGTTTGTCTGGCCGGGTGCCACGGCTTGTCCACTGCAAGCCGGGCTATGTGGTCGCGCAGACACCGCTTGCAGTAGACAAGCCGTGGCGCCACCAATCGCGACGGTTACTCCTTTCCGGATCCCTTATGACTCGCCGACAGTTGATTCACATGGCTGCCATGACTCCCGCCTTCCTCACACTCGCATCGCAGATCGGCGCCCAGGACAGACCGCCCGTGAAAATCGAGCGTGCCGAGGTCTTCCCGGCGCTCTATCCGATGGCCGGCTACTTCAAGTTCTTCACGGGCGCGCACAACTCGGCCGGCCGGCCTGCGGTGTTTCTCAAGCTGACGGCGTCGGATGGCACGGTTGCCTGGGGTCAGGCTGTCCCTATTTGCAAGTGGTCGTATGAGACGCTGGAGACCTCTTACACCGTCCTCCGCGACTACTTCGCACCCGCCATCATCGGCAAGGACCCGCACGATCTGGCCTCAATCCACGCGGCCATGGACTACGAGATCGCGCCGTCGTTCTCCACCGGCATGCCCATCACCCGGGCGGCGGTGGATATCGCTGTCTGGGATCTGCTCGGCCGGATTCACAAGAAGAACGTCGCCGGGTTCTGGAACCTCAAGCCAGTGAGCCATCTGACCCTCTCCTGGACACTGAATCCGCGCAAGCTCGATGAGGTCGAGGGGCTGATCGACGCCGGGCGCAAACGCGGGTACAAACACTTCAACATCAAGGTTGCCCCCGACCCCGTTGTTGACGTTGAATTGACGAAACTTGTGCGCAAGCTTGTCCCCGACACGTTCCTCTGGGCCGACGGCAACACCGGTTACGAGCCGGCCATCGCCTTGGAAGCCGCCCCGAAACTCCGCGATGCCGGGGCTGATGTTCTGGAGTCGCCGCTCAAGCCCAACCGCATCTCCGGCTACCAGCAGCTTGTCAAGCAGGGGGCGCTGCCCATTCTGATGGACGAAGGTCTGGTCAGCCCCGTGGAACTCGAAGAGTTCATCAAGCTGAAGATGCTCGATGGCATCGCCGCCAAGCCGGGCCGCTGCGGCGGGTTGACGTCCAACCGCAAACAGATCGAACTCTGCCTGGAGAACAAGCTGATGTGGCTCGGTTCCGGCCTGACCGATCCCGACGTTTCTTTGGCCGCCAGCCTCATCCTCTACGGCGCATTCGGCCAGACAAAGCCCTGCGCCCTCAACGGCCCGCAGTTCCTCATCGGCGACGTGCTGAAGACACCACTGAAGATCGCCGATGGGAAGATCGAAGTGCCAACAGGTCCGGGGCTGGGCATTGAGGTTGACGAGGACAAGGTGAAGGCGCTGCGGCCGAAGAATATGTAGCGGCTACACCCTGAACGAGTTCCCCGCCAAACCACCCGGCATCGCAGGCGGCGCAGGTCGTGGCGACGGCTGCTCGATGAAGGGGACCGGGCCGATGACCAGTGCGGTGTACTTGTACAGCTTGGCCGTGGGCTCTTTCCACGCTTCGGGCGAAATTCCCATCTTCTCGCCGCACAGGCGGGTCAGCAGTTGCTCGCGGTTCCAGCCTGTTTCCCGGGCCACCTGCGGCAGAAAAGTCCCCGTTCGCCCCTGGTGTGTCAGGAAGATGCCGTGTTCGAGCGGCTCAAAATCAAGAGTGCTGGCGGCCGGCATGAGCGGCGAGAGCACGCTGACTTCCAGGTCGAGCCGGGGCAGTTCCTGCAGCGTGATGGGGTTGTTGACGAAACGCGGATCCTGCAGCACGGAGATGGCCGACTCATGCACGCCGACGACGAGCGGGTCGGCCGACTGGATTCGTCCGATGCAGCCGCGGAGCCGGTGCGATGCGGCCTCGTGCAGCGTGACAAAGCAGCCCGAGACGGTGTTCAGCACCGGATCATTCACCTGCGGTGCCTGGCTGCGCATCCCGCGGAGCGTGTTGACGATGGCCGAGCGGGCGAGATCGAGCAGGAACCGCTGTTGTCCAGGTGTGAGGTTCATGCGGGAATCATACCGACATTCACCCGGCGCGAAAGTGAAGCTGCCCCGCGGAATCGAAAGAGATACCCGGCCTTCGCATGGTATAATACGTCGACTATGCCGTTGCCTGTCCTGTCCGACAAAGACAAGCTCCTTTCCGTCAAACGGGTGCTGTCGCAACACACCGCGCCGGCGGCGCCCGAGCTCATCCGCACGCACGACAACGGCGACATCGAGTGTCTGGCCTGCGGACACACCTGCCTCGTCAAGCCCGGCCGCGACGGCGTTTGCCGTGTCCGCTTCAACGACAACGGCACGCTACGGGTCCCCTTCGGCTACGTCGCCGGCCTCAACTGCGACCCCGTCGAGAAGAAGCCCTTCTATCACCTGCTCTCGGGTTCCGACTGCCTGACATTCGGCATGCTCGGCTGCGACTATCATTGCGGCTACTGCCAGAACTGGGTCACCTCGCAAATCCTTCGCGACCCGAGCGCTTCCTCCAACGCCACGCTCGTCACGCCCGAGCAGATCGTGGCCGCCGCCCTCCAGCACCAAGCCCCGGTCATCGCCAGTTCCTACAACGAACCGCTGATCACCTCCGAGTGGTCAGTCGCCGTCTTCAAACTCGCCCGCCAGAGCGGCCTGCGCTGCGCCTACATCTCCAACGGCAACGCGACTCCGCAGGTCCTCGACTACATCCGCCCCTTCCTCGACGGCTACAAGATCGACCTCAAGAGCTTCGACGACAAACACTACCGCCAGCTCGGCGGCGTCCTCGACCACGTGCTGAACACCATCCGCATGGTCAAGGAGCGCGGATTGTGGCTCGAGATCGTCACGCTGCTGGTCCCCGGCTTCAACGACAACCCCGACGAACTGCGGCGGATGACCGCCTTCATCGCCTCCGTCGATCCGCTCATCCCCTGGCACGTCACCGCTTTTCATCCCGATTACAGGATGACCGATGGACACCGCCGCACCAGCGATGCCGACCTGCTGAAAGCTGTTGAGATCGCCCGAGCGGCCGGCCTCAAGTACATCTACCCCGGCAATCTCCCCGGCCAGGTCGGCGACTACGAGAACACGCGCTGCCATCACTGTGGCGCCCTGCTCGTTTCCCGCCACGGCTTCCTCGTCCGGCAGACCCGCATGAAAGCGGACGGCCTCTGCCCCGACTGCAAACGCCCCATCCCCGGCATCTGGGGCGCTCCCTCCGGCCACCGCGACGGCATGATCCGCCGCATCGCGTGATTACCGACCGCCCCGCCCCGCCCCTCAACTTACCCATCCCGTTGCGGTACACTGCTTCAACGTGGGTGTTTTGATCCGCCCGCTGGCAGGAGTATTCAGTTGTCCAAGAACCCGGGCCTGAAAAAGTGGGTGAAGTTCGCCCTGCGGTGGGGAATCGCCGTCGGCGGCATCTGGTGGGTCTTCTCCCAGATAACGCTCCGCGACCATGTCCTGGTCCTCAACGCCGAGAAACGGCCCGTTACCGCGTCACTGGCGGCCAGGGCCCTGGAGTCGTCGCCCAACTTCGAGATCCACGATCCTGCGACCGGCCAGCGCCGTGTCGTGACGCGCCAGGACGTGGTCAACGCCCCCGAGAAGAAGAACACCTGGCTGACCTGGCGCACTCCCAATGGCCCGGTGACCGGCACGCTGCTGGCGCTCGATCTGTCGGAGAACCTCCGCGCCGTCAATGGATTTCTCGTCGAAGACCCCGAATCGCATCATGGATGTTGGATCCGCCCCCGCGACCTCGTGCAGCCCTACACGCTCCACGTTCCGCATCCGCGAGTCGAGGTCGGCGTGCTCAGCCTCATCTCGCTGGCCAACCCGACGCTGCTCCTGCTCTGCGTGCTGATCTTCCCGGTCAACTATGTCATCACCAGCTTCCGCTGGCACGAGCTGCTCAAGGCGGTGGGCATTCATCTCGGCGGCGGGCGCGTCTTCGTGCTCAACATGGTCGGCTCCTTCTACAACACCTTCATCCCCGGCACGACCGGCGGCGACGTGCTCAAAGCCTACTACGCCAGCCAACACACGACCCACCGCGCCCACGCCGTCATGAGCGTCGTCGTCGACCGGCTCATCGGCCTGGTGGCGCTCATCATCCTCGGCGGCATCCTCTCCGCCTGGCAGTATTTCCACACCGATCCGGCCAACGTGGCCATCCGCCAGGCCTGCGGCCGCGTCGCCACCGGATCGGGCGTGCTGGTGGTCCTGGCGCTGATCGGCGTCGAGCTTCTCGTCCACCCCACACTCAGCCGTGTCAGCGGCATGGCCTTCCTGCTGCGCCATCTCCCCATGCAGCGTCTGGTGCAGAGCATCGTCGCCGTGTTGACGACCTATCGCACCCGCTGGAAACTTGCCCTGGGAATGCTTGTCGTGACCTTTCCAGTTCACATCACCACGGTGATCTCGGCCATGCTGGCCGGCAAGGCATTCGGCCTGCCCATGCCGGCGACCTACTACTTCGTCTGCGTCCCCGTGATCGTACTCGTGGGCGCCGTGCCGATTTCGCCGCAGGGGGCCGGCGTCATGGAGTTCTTCGCCATTGCCCTCACGCGCCAGTACGGCGTCACGGTGTCGCAGGCTTTCGCCCTGACCATGTCCATCCGCTTCGTGCAGATCCTCTGGAATCTGGCCGGCGGCATCTTCGTCTTCCGCGGCGGCTACCATGCCCCGACGGAGGCGGAGGAAAAGGAGTTGCAGGAGGAAGTTGATAGTTGACGGTTGCCAGTTGTTAGTTGCCAGCAAAAGACGCCATCGCCACCTGCTGGCAACTGACAACTACATTGGCGGTTCCTGTGGCGGTGGCGGCGGCTGTTGCTGCCGCATCTGTTGCATCCGCTGGTGATACCGCTGCAGCGCCGTCGCCAGGGCGTCGATCGTCCGCGGCATCTGGGCGGCCGCCATGTAGATCCGCGCCGACACCGCGCTCGTCGGGAAGAAGTTCGTGATGAAGTCCATGAAGAACTCGGCCGGCGTGTGGCCCACCATCACCGCGTTGCAATACACACCGCTCATCATGTCATCCGGCAGCTTGAACTCGTCGTAAATCTCCTGAATGGACGGCCGCCGATCCGTGTTGGGTTTGGGCAGCGCGGGCGGCGGGCCGAACCGCTGCTCGAATCGCGAGAGATTCTCCCGCAGCGCGTTCACAAACTGCTCCATGACCGTCGGCGTCAGCACTACCCGTGCCGCCACGTTAAACGGCCGCGACAATGCCTGCATGAAATCCAGTACGAACTCATTGGGGCTGTCCAGCACCAGCACGCCGGTCGACAGCACGCCCTTGGCGACCTTCTCCGGCACGCGTGCCCCGATCGGCTGATGCCGGTATTCCTGGCTGAACGTTCCCGTATCCTTGTTGAATTGCGGCCCCTGGCCGCCCGGAGGATTTCCCGGCCCGACCCCGCCCCCGCCCTGGTTGTTATTATCAATAGTCATGCCCTCTACCCTACCATGCCTAGGAGCGTTGGCAATGGGCATGGCACATGACCGTGCTCGGCGACCCAGGCTTTCCGGTCACGCCCTCCGCGGCGGTTTCTTTCGCCCGCCGCTTGCCGTAATGCCCCAGTCCCCTAACAATGTGTCCATGGCACTCGTAGTCCGCAATCTCACCCTTCGCTTCAACGAGCCCGAGGAGAACCTCCGGAAACAGATCGCCCGCGTGCTGGAGATTCCCGTTCAGGACATCCGCTCGTTCGGCGTCATCCGCCGATCCGTCGATGCCCGCAACCACGACGACATCCGCCGCGTCTATCACGTCGAATGCTCGGTCGACGGCGACGAGCAGAAACTCCTCAAGCGCGGCCGCCCCGGGCAGATCACGCTCGTCGTTCGCGAGAAATTCCCCGAAGTCCCCGCGGGATCGGCCGGCCTGCCGCACCGCCCCGTCATCATCGGCTCCGGCCCGGCCGGGCTCTTTGCCGCGCTCCTCCTGGCCGAGCGCGGCTACCTGCCGATACTGCTGGAACGCGGCCAGGATGTCCCCGCCCGGCACAAAGCCCTGCATCTCTACTACACGCAGGGTCAGTTCGACCCCGAGAACAACCTGCTCTTCGGCATCGGCGGCGCCGGCACCTACTCCGACGGCAAACTCTACTCCCGCACCCACGACCCGCGCAACACCTACGTTCTGGAAACCCTCGTCCGCTTCGGGGCCGACCCCAACATCCTCATTGACGCCAAGCCCCACCTCGGCTCCGACAAACTCCCGGGCGTCTGCCGCCGCATGGTCGAGGAAATCCGCTCCTTGGGCGGCGAGGTCCGCTACGGCGCCCGCATGGCCGGCATCGAACTCGCGGACCCCACCGCCGGCGGCGCGCCGCCGCGCGCCATCCGCGCCATCGTTCTCGCAAGCGGCGAGAAGATCCCCTGTTCCGTGGCCCTCTTCGCCATCGGCCACTCCTCGCGCGACACCTACCGCATGTTGCACGCGGCCGGCGTCGCCATGATCGCCAAGCCGTTCCAGATGGGCGTCCGCGTCGAGCACCCGCAGTCCATGATCAACCGCAACCAGCACGGCCCGCTCGCCGACACGCTCCCGCCGGCCGACTACACGCTTGTCGCCAAGAACGCCGCCGGCGCCTGCGCCACCGTCTGCGGCCCGGACATGTTCAGCTTCTGTATGTGTCCCGGCGGCACCATCCTGCCCTCCAACGAATCACCCCGGGAGATCTGCACCAACGGCGCCTCCAGCAGCCAGCGCGATTCCTCCTTCGCCAACTCCGGCCTGGTCGTCACGATTCTCCCCGCGGCTTTCGACAACGACCCGATCCAGGGCATCGCCTTTCAGCAGAAATGGGAACGCCTGGCCTACCAGCTTTCCGGATCCTATGCCGTTCCCGCGCAGCGCATCCCCGATTTTCTCGCCAGCCGCCGCAGCATCGACCCCATCACCACCAGCTGTCCGCTCGGCTCGAAATCCGTCGACCTGCGGCAAATGCTCCCCGGCCCCGTTATCCAGGCCCTCGTCCGCGGCCTGCCCATGCTCGACCGGCTCGTCGCCGGTTTCGCCTCGGCCGACGGGGTCATCGCCGGTCCCGAGACCCGCGCCAGTTCCCCCGTCCGCATCACCCGCGACGACGTCACGCGACAGTCGCTCACCGTTGCCGGCCTCTACCCCGTCGGCGAAGGCGCGGGTTACGCCGGTGGCATCGTCTCCAGCGCCGCCGACGGCCTGAAGTCGGCCGAATCCGTCGTCACGGCTTTTGCTCCGTTGAAGAAGTGAATGCCGCCGCTTAGGATTCGCGTGGGGACAACCGTCGGGACTCCGGGTGGCACCCGACAGTTATTCCTTCGCCAGTCCTTACTTTGCCCGCGTCGTCGGCTTCGGCGGCTCCTGCCAGTCCAGAATCTGCCTGTTCTCCACCAGTTTCTCCCGCAGCTTTCCGTACGGCACCTTCTGCACCGCACTCCCTGCGTCGAGCGCCATGACGGCGGCCGTGCCGGCGGATTGGCCGAGGATCATGAACACCGGCTCCATGCGGATCGAGCCGTAGGCAATGTGCGTCGATGACAGGCACACGGGCACCAGCAAATTCGCGCATTCGGACTCCTTCGGCACGATCGCGCGGTAGGACACCGGGTATGGCCGCGGCACGCCAACCTGCACATCGCCTTCGTTGCGGACCAGCCCGCTGACCACGATCCGGCGGCAATTGTGCGAGTCCATGTTGTAGCTGGCCAGGCCGACCGAGTCGTCGGCCACCGTCTTGCTCGCGCAGTCATGCTCGGTCATCACATATTCCGACACCATCCGCCGCGCTTCGCGGATGTAGAGCTGGTGCGGCCAGTGGCCGGTGCCGGTGAATTCCTCCGGATCCAGGCCCCAGGCGTTGACCTTGTCGCGGAACGCCTTGGGCAGCCGCTCGTCGTTGGCCATGAACCAGACCAGCCCCTGCTGGTAGCTGACATGTTCCTGGAAGATGCGCTGGCGCGTGGCGTAGTCAGCCTCCGGCCACTCGTGGCTGTGGCCGATGAAATCGGTCGAGAACGCGCCTTCATTGTTGGAGTCGCCGGCCTTGAGTTGCAGCGGGCCTTCGCCATAGCCGAACCGCCAGTCGACCCCCGGCTTTCGCAGGAGATAGCGGAGCAGCAGCTCATAGCGCGAGGCATCGTAGTCCTCCGGTTTTGGAAACGCCACGCGATTGGGCGCGCTGGTCAGCGCCATCCGGAAGTTGTACGCCTGCACCAACTTGTCCCCGTCGCCCTGCATGCCGGCCGCGTCCGGGGTGATTCCCCACAGCAGCCCCGATTCGGGCTTCCCTTCCTGCTTGTACGGATCGGTCGGATAGTTGAAGTTGTGCTTGTTGCGGTGCTGGATGCCGTTGAGCGTCTCATTGTAGACACTGTTGGCCTCGCGGCCGACATGGTACGACACCTTCGCCATCGCCAGAAGATCGCCTTCGTAGGTCGAGTCGACGAAGACGCCGGCCCTGGCCCGGTCGCCGTTCTCGAACTCGATCTCGGTGATGCGATTGCCGCTCTTCTTCACCGACTTGAGCCGGTGCTCGTAGTACACCTTCACGCCGGCGTCCTTGAGCATCTCGACGAACGTCGCCTCAGCCGCCGAGGGCTTGAAGTCGCGCAGTTTCCCCACGCGGTCGTAGAACTCCGTGGCCAGCCCGCCGATGCCGCGGACGTTGCCCACATCCGTCGCCGTCAACCCGCCGGAAGTCAGCCCGCCGACGTGTTTGTTGAACGCGAAGATGGCGGCCGACTTGCCCATCCGCCGGGCCTGGATCGCCGCCGCGACGCCCGCGGGCGAGCCGCCGTAGGCGCAGACCTCAACCTCAATGACCTGCGGCGGATCGGCCGCGGGCACGGGGTAGTAGTAGCGCGGCACGTCGGCCGGCGCGCCCGGAGCCATGGTGAAGACCACCAGCAGAAGGACAAGACGAAATTGTGCCATGCGTTCCTCGTTCCACACGTTACACCAGGCGGACATCGATCGACCCGGCCCGCGGGGCGGCCATCCGCTCCAGCGCCATCTGGTGGGCGTCGTGGTAGTGTTGGGCCAGTTGGGTCCAGTCGAACATTTCGCTCAGCCGCTCAACCCGGTTGCGCAGCTCGATTCGCTGCCGCCGGCTGAGCTGGCAGATGCCCAGCAGGTAGTTGCACATGTCGTCGCTGCACTGCTCGAAACTCTGCCAGCGGCGCTTGAGCACCTTGATCCCCTGGCTTTCGGCGTCGGAGATGTGCCGCTCCACGTAGGCGCCGAAACCGGACAGGTCGGTGGTCACCGCCGGCACGCCCAGCGCCAGCGATTCCATCGGCGTGTAGCCCCACGGTTCGTAGTAGCTGGGGAACAGCCCCACATGGCAGCCGCGCACGAATTGCTCGTAGTCGAGGTTCAACAGCGGACTCGTCGCCGTCGCGAACTCGGGATGGAACACGATCTTCACCGGATCGTCGGCCGCGTTGAACATGTGCCGGTAGCGCAGGTGGTTGAGAATCGGGTCGTTGCCGTCGTCGCACAGATCGTGGGTCACGATCGTCGGCTGGCGGCTGGTGCGCCAGGCGTGCATCGCACGCTTGAGCTTCATGTTGTTGTCCTGCGTCAGCAGTTCCTGGAATGTGGGCATGCGGCCGGTCGCCGCGGCCCGGAACAGCACCTCGCCCATCTCCCGCTCAACCTGGTGGCAGGTGTTCTGGAGGTCCTCGAACATCGACTGGTTCTGAAGAACCTGCACGTTGATGTTCCGCGTCGCCGCCCGCGTGATGATGAACGCCACCACGGTGGGGGGGTCGGGTATGTTGCGCAGCCGCTGGTTCAGCCGCCACAGCGACTCGATGAACATGTCCATGCCCTTGTTGCGGTACTCGTAGCGGCCGGACGTGAACACGTACAGCGTGCGGTCCAGGTCGAACGTGTAGCTCGGGAAGAAATGCCCCATCACGAACTTGTGGATCTTCTCCTTGTACTCCCGGTGCAGGTTCTGGAACTCGTGCAAGGCCGCGAAACGCTGGATGTTCAGCCCGTTGGGCAGAATCACGTCGGCCTGCCGGCCCAGGAGTTTCTCGGCTTCCACGGCCGTCACTTCCGACACCGTCGTGAACACGGTCGAGGCGTGCGCCGCCGCGCGCTCGATGGCGAACCGCGGGTAGATGTTGTAGCGGGCCGCTTCCCTGTCCGGATCGATCTTGTCGAGGTTGCTGTAGAACTCGGGATGGTCCGACGCCAGGTATCGGCCCAGCAGCGTCGCGTGTGTCGTGA